>NZ_DGYQ01000018.1:0-59069 GCF_002396765.1 Exiguobacterium sp. UBA5002 | reverse complement strand
ACTTAATATTACAATTCGTCTCAGATAAAAATTACTCTGATGGGTGGTTTATAGTAATTAGCGACTTTTGACAAGAAGATTTACAGCTTCCTTCACAAGCTCTTCTGTCTGACCGTCACCATTTTGTTCGGCGTCTTTTACGCACTCAATTAAATTGGAGCTTACGACGACACCAATCGTACGATCAATCGCGGAGCGAGCAGCGGAAAGTTGAGTAATGACATCTCGACAGTCTTGCCCTTCATCCATCATACGAAGGATACCACGTAATTGCCCTTCGATTCGGCTGACGCGATTTTTCATTTTGCGATCATAATCCATATATGTTCCTCCGTTTCATAGTAGAACTAACGTCTGAGTAATACCTTTATGCTATGCCCATAACGGTATTACTGTCAATTCTATCGAATTTTAAGATATACTTTTCTTGAAATCAGGGAATATGGATGTGGTGAGGAATTTACTTAGAAAATTGATGAAAACTAAAACGATTTGGTGTTAGCTCTCGTATACTATATGATGAAGCTGATATCAGGAGGAGGAAAAGGATGCATACTCAATCCGATGAATCGCTTTATCATCTGATGCGTAGCGGTGATGAACAGGCACTCGAGACTTTGTATGAGAAGTACGAGCGATTGTTATTTTCATTCGCCTATCGCTTTACGAATAATGATCGATTGTCTGAAGAAGTCATTCAAGAAGTATGGATGAAAATTTGGAATGGTCGTGTTAATTTTGATACACAAAAAGGAAAGTTTTCATCTTGGATTTTGACGATCACGCGTAATGCGGCTCTTGATTGTTTACGTCGTGAAAAACGACAACCGACGATTGAAGTTGAAGAACGAGATGGCGGATATGATGAACCTGTTGAGCGGACCGTCATGCAACGCGAAACTGCAGCGGAAGTGCGGGGCGCCGTAAGTGAACTAAAATCAGAACAACAGGATTTGATCGAACTAGTCTATTTTCAGGGACTAACGCAACAACAAATCGCAGATCAACTTGACTTACCACTCGGAACAGTCAAAACACGTATCAGAAGTGCGATTCAAGCATTAAGAAAACGATTAGATGGGAGGGAACGAGATGGAAGAACGTTGTCATGACTTGATCAATTACTTCAATGGAACACTCTCTTCAGCAGATCGCGACGCGTTCGAAGCGCATCTTGCGACGTGCGAAGAATGTCGCGAAGCACTTTTAGAAATGGAAGAACTCATGCTTCCCATCGCTGAATCGCTTCCGGAGCGTCCTGTTCCTGTAGGAATGAAAGCACGTATTCTTGGAGAAGTTCTTGGTTCAACAGAGACGGAGTCTCCTAAAGAAGAACCGATGACTACTCCAGTAGACATTAAACAAGCACGTCAGCAACAAACGAAGAAAAAGAGTGTCCCACTTGGCTGGTTGATGAGCATTGCTGCCGCCCTTATTCTTTCACTTGGTGCGAATGCCTACTTTTTGTCACAGGAAGAAAGTACAGATACACCGGAAACACTGGCGATGGATGAAATTAAAGGAATGGGAAACTTTGAAAGCAACGAGTCGATCAAGGGATCAAGCATGGTATTTACACAAAACGATAAGTCGTATATGCTCGTTCAATTGAAAGATTTGCCTCCATTGAAAAAAGGAGAATTGTATCAATTATGGACCATCAAAGGTGAGACACCGACTGCGAACGGTATTATTGAAAAAGACGGCGAAGCAGCAGCGGTATTTCAACTCAAAGGTAATGGTGACGTCGATGCTGTAGCAATCACTGTCGAACCAGAGCCGAATTTAGCGAAACCTACGGGAGAAATCGTGGCCTCAGTTGCACTTTAACTTAAAAAATACGAACGGATTCGTCTACGACGAATTCGCAGATTGTAGACAAACCCTCATTTCATGATCGGAATGAGGGTTTGTTGTATGTACTCCCTATTAAAACGTAGTGAAGACATGGATTCCCGGGGGAATCCCAGGACCAATTCGCAAGCTTTTTGAGGTTCAAGGCAATGAAAGTAAGCATCGCTTGAAGCGTCGTTTTTTTCAGCCCTCGATAGCGGCTCCAACGCATGCCATGCTTCTCTTTGGTGTCTGCGAAGACACGCTCAATTGTTTCCTGACGCTTTCGATACAACGCACGATTCACAACTGTATGTCTGAGATGCTCCACCTCATCCATCGCATCTTGCCAAAGATGTCGATGGATGACTTTTCTATGGTCGCGACTCTGCGTACATTGAGAGAGAAGAGGACATGTCTCGCACACAAAAGGATTCGAGACATATTCACGGTATCCGTCTCGCGTCGTCGTTCGATAACGGAGAACTTGATTGTTTTCACATAAATAACAGTCATAATGTTCGTCATAGTAAAAGTCTTTTGTTTTTAACATTCCTTTCACCCCTCTGGGGCGTGTATAAGGAAAGACGGGTAAAATGCCTTGTTTGAGAAGATGATGGGCGATCGGAACAGTCTTATAGGCAGAGTCGGCGACGACTGCGAATGGTTGTCCAAAATGTTGCGTAACCGTTTGAAGAAGTGCAGGAAAGACGATACTATCGTGGACATTTCCGGGCGTTACAATCATCCCGAGGACAAAGCCATGCCGATCACAGGCGGTATGGCACGAATAGGCGAATTGCTTTTCACGCTCCCCCTTCACGTAATAGCCACTCTCCGGATCTGTCGTACTCTCCTTCGTCTCGTGTTCTTCAGCTTTCTTCATCTTGGGGGTGAAAGGCTTTTTTCCATGCAAAATCCGATCCTCGTTGACTTCTTGGTCTAGTTCTTCTTTGTACTGTTGTGCGGCGCGTCGAACGAACTTCTTCTTATACTTCCGCTTGTTCGCGTTTGCTTTGATGTGGGTGGAGTCAATGAAGAGGACCGATGGGTCCACGAATCCGGCTTCGACTCCTTGCGTGAGGACCCGATAAAAAATACTCTCAAAGACGTCTGTATCCTGAAAACGCCGGACGTAGTTTTTGCCGAACGTAGAGAAGTGCGGCACCTTCTCATCCAGACCAAGACCTAAAAACCAACGATATGCCACGTTGGTTTCAATCTCTTTGATGGTACGCCGCATAGAGGGAATACCAAATACATATTGAAGAAGCGCCATCTTGATTAACAGAACGGGATCGACACTTGGTCTTCCTGTGTTTTCGCTATACAAGTCTCTACGGCACTATAGATGAAGTCGACATCGATGACTGCATCTATTTTTCGGACGAGATGGTCCTGCGGGACCAATTGTTCCAATGTGATGGTGACATTCTCTGAGCGATGATGGTGATCTCTCTTACCCATCATAGGAAGTCCTCCTTCTTCTTTTCTACTTTTTTATACCCGGAAGAAGGATCAGAGAAGCGTTTTGTTCACTCGAAATCGCTTCTTAGGGAAAAACAAGCAAGAGCGACCCTGCAGCGAAGCGAAGCGGCGCGATGCTTGTCCCAGGAAAACGATTCGAGACGAACAAAAAAGCGCAATCCTTCTCGTTAGAGAAAAATTGCACTTTGTCTTCAGTCTGCGGATTCGTCTACGACGAATTCGTTTTTCTTGTGCGTTTTACATTAAGAAAAAAAGACTAAAAAATAGAAAATATCAATTAAATCGCATGAAATGCAAGTTTCGACTGAAAATATACTTCATAACCGTCGATACTAAGAAGAAAGTCAGTTCTATAAGGAGAGGCCACATACAATGAATGAATGGATTATTTTAACAAAGCACTATGGAGTGGGCTTAGTTGTACTGTCGGTACTCGTCGCGATCATTGGATCGTATGGATCGCTTGAATTAAATCGACGTTTGGCTAAGGCGACTTCTTTGAAAAAACGAGCGTTATTCTTATCTTCTTTGACGATGGGACTATCGATTTGGGGGATGCATTTCGTTGGTATGGGTGCTTTCGCTTTACCCGTCACGGTTCGTTATGACTGGATTTTAATGTTCTTATCCGTCATTCCAGCTATTTTAGCTGCCTTCATCGCCTTTTATCTACTCTACTCATCAGCGATTACACGAAACAAAGTCATTTTAGCAGGTTCTTTGATGGGCGTAGGTATTGCGATGATGCATTATCTTGGGATGATGGCAATGGATTTTGGTGGCGCGATTCGTTATGAAACAGGGTTGTTCGCTCTATCCATCCTAATTGCGATCACTGTAGCATATGGTGCCTTGTTACTCTTACATCGTCTACGACATGTTGATAAGAAAAGAATTCTTATTCCCATTGCGATTGTAATGGGCTTTGCTATCTCTTCCATGCATTATGTAGGTATGTTAGGAACATCTTTTTGTATCCCGATTGATCAAGCAGGACGTATTGGTGATGGTCCTATTACATCGAATATTTTAAACGATGTAGCCATTCCGGTATTTTTGATTTTGATCTTAATCGCTGGACTCTATATTCATTTAGAACGACGTGCCTTACAGATGATGGCATATACTGATCATTTGACCGGTTTGCATAACCGTAGATGGTTAGATCACCATATGATAAAAGTAGATGCGCATTACGGAAAGTCTAAAGACGAGATGGCGATGGCTATACTTGACCTGGACGGGTACAAATGGGTCAATGATACGTTTGGTTTTGATAAAGGAGATGCCGTCATTCGTGAGTTTGCAGATCGGATGCGTGCGTCCTTATCGGAAGATGAAGCATGTATTCGTTATAATGGAACGCAGTTTTTTCTTATCAAAAAAGTACCTACTGATGCATTACTTCGTACTTTCGAACAAATTTTAGAAGATATTCGACAACCGATTCACTTAGATGATCAACCAATCCATTTGACAGCAACGATGGGTGTCATCTTACCGGATATGGGAGAAACGTTAGAAATGCGAATTGGTCAAATGGAAAGTGCTCTCCGGGTCGGCAAAAACGAAGGAAGAGATCGATTCATCGTGTACGATGATTCCCTGCATTCCGACAAAAGAGAGCAATTGATCGTCGGTTCCTTACGCCGGGCGATGACGGATTTCAAGGAGTTCGCTCTCGTCTACCAACCGAAGATCGCACTCGCGACAGGCAAGGTGGATCAGGCGGAAGTTCTAATTCGCTGGAATCATCCGAAGTTCGGTTTCATCTCACCGGCGGAATTCATTCCACTTGCTGAAAAGTATAGTTTAATTCATCGTTTGACCGAGTGGGTGTTGAAGGAGACCGTTGCACAGATGGAGATTTGGAAGAAAGAAGATTATTTCATTCGCCAAGTCTCGGTGAACTTATCCGCGATGCATTTCCGATCGGAGTCGCATAATATGATGATTAAAGAAATCGTTCATCATTCCTTGAAGAACGGAAGTGAATTGCAACTACAACTCGAAATAACGGAAACGTCCGTTATGGAGAATCTGGACCGGGCGATGACGATGCTTGGTGAATTGAAACAGCTTAGTCTGACAATCGCTCTCGATGATTTTGGAACGGGTCTATCGTCGCTAACGCACTTGAAGCATTTGCCGATCGATATCTTAAAGATCGACAAGTCGTTCATCGATGAAGTCCCACATGACGAACGGGGAACAGCGATTACGGAAATGATCATCCAGCTTGCGAAGAGTCTTGGGATCGAAGTCGTCGCAGAAGGTGTCGAAACACTCGAACAGCATCTCTTCTTGAAACGCCTCGGTTGTGATTATGGACAAGGCTATTACTATAGTAGACCGATGCATGTGAAGGATTTAAATCAGCAAGCGATCGAAGAGACCGTTCTAAATGTCGGATAAGGCAATCCAAACATGACTTTCGTTCGTATACTAGATAAGCATGCGAGGATGATGCATGCGACGTCTGGGGGGACGCAAAGCGCTGGGATATTACCAGCTCGTGCACGACGCAGACAGACATCTAGTACATTCAATCATACTCAGACCATCTAGCTTTCGACGCAGCACCTGTCTGTTCGAACACAAACAAAGGCAACTTCCACGACGGAAGTTGCCTTTTTCATTTGCGCTTATGAGCGAACCGTCAGGACGCAGCCTGTTTGATCCGTCACGAGCACATTCGTATTGAAGTATTGGCCATCACTTTTTAAGATGAGCGCTTTTTTCTCCTCGTTGTAATCGAGTGTCATTTCTTGATCGAGGAAATGACTCGACCACCGCTTGACGAGAACAGGACCGACGTTTGAATCAATCGTCATGTCTTCCGGTGTCGCTTCATCGACGATGCGAATACTGAAAATACCAGAGTTTCCGCAACCACAACCCTCTGTATCGTAATAGAGATGCAGTTGACCGGATACTTCACCGCGTAATTGGCGGATTCGCTCCTGAGCAGACGGTGTAAATGTGATGTTCATGGTCATTCACTCCTTTCTTTTAGTATACGCCGTTTGAACGAGAAAGGAACGTCACTTGCTCACGCTGACTTGGCGGCGCATCCGAACGAGAAGGAAGATATAACCGGCTAATAATAAGACGACGCTACCGAGAACCGTCGTATCGACGAGACCATTATCGGACTCGAAGTTGATCGCGATATACGCCCAGACGAAGACAAGCGGATAAATCGGATCACGGTTCGCAAACATGAAGAGAAGAGCGATGATGACTCCGACGACGAGTATGATCATCGTCCAGCCCGCATCTCCAATTCCAAGCCAAGATGTTACACCTTCTGCATTGATCGTCAGGAAGATGTCGGCAATCGTCGCGACCGATACCCAGCCGAGGTAAAGCGAGAACGGTAGCTTAAAGCGTAATCCTTTCGTCTCACGGTCAATTTTTGAGTAGATGACGATCAAGGACAACAAGAGACCAACGATGACGACAACGGAGACAACGAACAGTTCAAACGTGAAGGAAACGATCCAGCCAGCATTAAACAGACAGCTGATCAAGAACCACGGTCCGATTTTCTTCGCCAGTTCGTGTTCCTTGAACTTCGGAATCGATTGTAAAATCAACCAGATGAGTAGAATCGTATAAATTAATCCCCAAATCGAGAACGCATACCCAGCCGGTTTGAACAATGTGATGATCGAATCAGAGATTCGTCCTGTCTTTCCACCATCAAGGGCGTTCACGGCAATCGTGAAGATGAAGCCGACCCAGTTGAGCCAAATCCATTTATTATTTTTCAAACAAAAAACCTCCTTTATTCTCTAAAGAAGGTTTACCCAAAAATCAAATTCATTAGTCATCACGGTCGGCGCGTCGGGTTCAAAAAGGACATCCCGATCGCTGGATTTCCTGTATGCGAACCGAGAACCGGTGTCAAGTCATCGATCCGGACACGCACATCGTATTGCGATTCGAGGCGTTGTTTCCACTCGAGTGCCAGGTCATACGCTGTCGCGTGGAATAGTGAAATATCCGTGACCTGTCCCCGTTCAATGATTGCGACAAGGTGATCAAAAATCTTCGAATGCGCTTTTTTGAACGTCCGGACGGTTTGATAAGGAACGATCTTTCCTTCCTCGAAGTGGAACAACGGACGAAGTTGCAACAAGTTACCGACGAATGCCTTCGTCGAAGAGATCCGTCCACCTGCTTGTAATTGATCGAGGTTTGCGACCGTGAATTCAATGTGATGATCGAAACGACGCTCGAGAATGATCTGTTCGACGGATTCGATCGAGTGTCCCGCTTCGACGAGTTCGATCGCTTCTGCTAGGAGTTGACCAGCCGGGTAAATGCCACAACGGGAATCAATCGCAATCAGACGAAAGCCAGCAATCTCTGCCCCTTGAACGGAGGCGTTGTACGTTCCGCTCAGTTCGCTCGATAAGTGAACAGCGAAGCCGACGTCGTAATCCTCTTTCAACCGTTCATAATGCTCGGTGAAGCTTCCGATCGAAGGTTGGCTCGTCGTTACCTTGTGTTTTGAGTCAATCCAGCTATAGACGGTCTCCGCATCAACGTCGACACCATCGACGAAACTTTCTCCATCCTTCATGACAAGTAAAGGGACGACCGAAAGATCATCGCGCTGAGCGATCGTATCCGGTAAAATCGTTGTACTATCAGTGATCCAAGCGATCCGCATAACAAGTTCCTCCTTAAATTAGTACCTGATATTAATTGTAGGTGTAAGCGTTCTCGCTGTCAAATGAACATTAAAAAATATCGAACGTTTTAGTTGATTAAATAATGAAATACGCTATAATCGGTACGTGATTAGTAAACTTTTAGTCATCTTATACTAAACTAAGCCGATGAGAGGAGGACGTCGATTGTACTCAATCGGTCAAAAAATCAAGAACCTCCGTCTTCAAAAGGGATTGACGCAAGAGGAACTAGGGGAAAGAACAGACCTGAGTAAAGGGTACATCTCGCAACTCGAACGGGAAATCAGTTCACC
The DNA here is from genome assembly GCF_002396765.1 of Exiguobacterium sp. UBA5002. NCBI lineage: Bacteria > Bacillati > Bacillota > Bacilli > Caryophanales > Exiguobacterium > Exiguobacterium sp. UBA5002. The sequence continues at coordinate 50,752 of NZ_DGYQ01000018.1, read as the reverse complement.
GTCGATCGAGACGCTGTTTCATCTCCTCGAAGTCCTTGGCATCTCACCGAAGGATTTCTTTGATGAGGATACACTCAATCAAAAAGTCGTCTATGGGGAAGAGGATGTCACGACATATGCCGATGAGGAACAGGGGTATCATGTCACGTGGCTCATTCCGGAATCGAATGAAAAAGAGATGGAACCGGTCCTGCTCACACTCGCGCCAGGGGGAGCATTCAAGACGTATGAACCATCAGGTGCCGAGACGTTCGTCTATGTGCTCGCAGGAAACGTCACGCTGACGCTCGGACGTCAGTCTTTTGTAGCGAAACAAGGAGAGACACTTTACTATAAGGCTTCAGAAATCCATCAACTACGCAATGAGTCAACACAAGAGACGAAGGTCCTCGTGACTGCGACTGACTCATACTTATAAAGGAGGAACTAGATTGGCAGATACTACGATCATTCAATTCAAGGACGTTACGAAACGATACGACGATCAGACCGTCCTCGACCAAGTCAGCTTCGAAATCGAACGCGGGAAGTTCTATACGTTACTCGGACCATCGGGTTGTGGGAAAACGACGATCTTACGACTGATTGCTGGCTTTTCGGAAGCAACAGAAGGGGACATCATCTTCAACGGAAAACGGATCAACGATGTACCGGCGAACAAACGTCAAGTCAATACGGTCTTCCAAGACTATGCACTCTTCCCGCACTTGAACGTCTTCGAGAATATCGCCTTCGGTCTTCGCATCAAGAAGGTGAAAGAAGCAGAAATCGCTAAACGTGTGACGGACGCGTTGAAGTTCGTCAACTTGTCCGGTTATGAGAAACGAGAAATCACCGAGATGTCAGGTGGACAGCGGCAACGTGTCGCGATTGCTCGGGCAATCGTCAATGAGCCGGAAGTCATCTTGCTCGATGAGCCACTGTCAGCGCTCGACTTGAAATTACGGACAGAGATGCAGTATGAGCTCCGCGACTTGCAACGTCGTCTTGGCATCACGTTCATCTTCGTCACGCACGACCAAGAAGAGGCACTGGCGATGTCAGATGAAATCTTCGTCCTCAATCACGGTGTCATTCAACAATCGGGCACACCGACGGATATCTATGATGAACCGATCAACCGCTTCGTCGCGGACTTCATCGGTGAGTCGAACATCATTCCAGGGCGCATGGTGGAAGACTATCGGGTCTGGTTCGCAGAAAAGGAATTCGAATGTGTCGACCGTGGTCTTGAATTGAACGAACCGGTCGAGATCGTCATCCGTCCGGAGGATCTCGAAATCACGAACGTGACCCAAGGGAAACTACAAGTCACCGTCGATTCGCAACTTTTCCGTGGCGTGCACTACGAGATCGCTTGTATGGATGAAGTCGGTAACGAATGGCTCGTCCACAGTACGAAAAAAGCGACGGTTGGTGAGCAGATCGGACTGACATTTGATCCGGAAGCGATTCACGTCATGCGACTGAACGAGACGGAAGAAGAATTCGATAAGCGCCTGGAATCCTACGACGGGGTGTTATGATGCAAAAATCACGTAACTGGTATCTCATCCCGTATCTATTCTGGATTGCCTTGTTCGTCATCGCACCGATCGTACTCGTCGTCTACTATTCATTCCTTGATTTGGACGGCAACTTCTCATTTGAGAACTACCAGAACTTCTTTACGTCGACCTATTTGACGATGACACTCAGCTCGTTCTGGTATGCGTTTTTGATTACAGTGTTTTCGCTCTTGATCGGTTATCCGACCGCTTACTTGTTGACGAAAACGAAGCATAAACAGCTGTGGCTACTTTTGATCATCTTACCGACGTGGATCAACTTGTTGTTGAAAGCTTATGCCTTCATCGGGTTGTTCAGTACGTATGGTCTTGCGAACCAAACGCTTGAAGCAATTGGGATTGGACGACAACAGATTCTCTTTACCGATTTCAGTTTCGTCTTCGTCTCGGTCTACATCTTCATTCCGTTCATGATCCTACCGATCTTCAACGCGATTGAAAAACTGAGTCCGTCACTCGTCTTTGCTGCACGTGATCTTGGGGCGTCGAACTTCACGACGTTCCGGCGTGTCGTCTTCCCGTTGACGCTCGACGGTGTGAAGTCAGGCTGTCAGCTCGTCTTCATTCCGGCATTATCGCTGTTCATGATTACGCGTCTGATTGCCGGAAACCGCGTCATCACGCTCGGTACAGCGATTGAACAGCAGTTCCTCGTGACACAAAACTGGGGCATGGGAGCGACGATCGCTGTCTTCCTCATCATCGCAATGGCGATCATCCTTGCCTTGACGAGTACGAAACGGAAGAAAGGAGCGACGACTTGATGAAACGTCTGAAACTAGCAAATCTTTATCTAATCGGAGTCTTCATCATTTTGTATGCTCCGATCTTCTACTTGGCATTCTATTCGTTCAACAGCGCTGACAATATGACGAACTTTGATTCGTTCACGTGGGATTGGTACAAGGAAGTCTTCCAAGATTCACGTTTGTTGATCATCGTCTTGAACACACTCGTCATCGCCTTGTTATCAGCCGCAATCTCGACGATCCTTGGCGTATTCGGAGCGATCGGGATTCAAGCCGTCCGTAAGAAACGGGTCGAGACGTCGTTGTTGACGCTCAACAGCATCTTGATCGTCAGTCCGGATGTCATCATTGGGGCATCGTTCTTGATCTTCTTCACGCTACTTGGCATCCAACTCGGCTTTACGTCAGTCCTACTGTCCCACATCGCGTTTTCGGTACCGATCGTCGTCATTCTCGTCCTGCCGAAGTTGCAGGAGATGAGTCCAACGCTCGTTGATGCAGCGCGCGACTTAGGCGCAAGCCGTTGGGATGTTTTGACGAAAGTCATCTTGCCGTATATCACACCCGGTATCTTCGCTGGCTTCTTTACGGCATTGACGTACTCACTGGATGATTTTGCGGTGACGTTCTTCGTGACAGGAAACGGCTTTACGACGTTGTCCGTTGAGATCTACTCACTTGCCCGTCAAGGGATTTCGATGAAGATCAACGCCTTGTCGACCGTCATCTTCTTGTTTACGTTCTTACTCGTCATCGGCTACTACTTCTTGAACCAACGAGCTGCTACGAAGCTTTCGCGACCGGAGGTGAAATGACCGTTGAAAAAATTGATTCAATTATTTGCCGCGATTTTCCTGATCTCGGGTGTCATTATATTCACCTTGAATCAGTTAAATGAGACACAAGGGTATTCAGGGAAAAATGTCCTGAACATCTACAACTGGGGCGATTACATCGACCCAGCACTGATCAAACAGTTTGAGAAGGAGAGCGGCATCAAAGTCGTCTATCAGACGTTCGATTCAAACGAAGCAATGCTGACGAAGATCGAACAGGGAGGAACGACGTACGATATCGCTGTTCCGTCCGACTATGCGATTGCGAAGATGATCGATGAGAAGCTCGTCGTTCCGATCGATCATCAAAAAATCCCGAATCTCAAAAACATCGATTCGCGCTTTTTAGATTTATCGTTCGATCCGAACAACAAGTACTCGATTCCGTATTTCTGGGGAACTGTCGGTATCGTCTACAATAAAGACTTGATTGATGGGAAGAAACCGACGAGCTGGAAGGATCTCTGGGATCCGAAGCTAAAGAATCAGATTCTACTCGCTGACGGTGCCCGTGAAGTGATGGGGATGAGCTTGAATAGTCTCGGTTATTCGTTAAATGAAACGGATGAGTCGAAACTACAGGAAGCAAAAGCGAACTTGATGCGCCTGACACCAAACGTCAAGGCAATCGTCGGAGACGAGATTAAGTTATTGCTCGCGAATGAAGAAGCGGGGCTCGGTGTCGTCTGGTCAGGTGATGCAAACGAGATCATGAGCGAGAATGAAAATCTTGACTACGTCATTCCAAAAGAAGGATCAAACGTCTGGTTCGATAATGTCGTCATTCCGAAGACCGCGAAAAACGTCGAGGGGGCACATGAGTTCATCAACTTCATGCTGCGTCCAGATGTTTCAGCGAAAAATGCGGATTACGTCGGTTATTCGACACCAAACAAAGAAGGCTTAAAACTGCTCGACAAATCGGTTCGGACCGATGAGCGATTCTATCCTGATAAACAAGTCACCGATACACTTGAAGTTTATGAGAACCTCGGGAAGAAGATGCTCGCACATTACAATGAGTTGTTCCTAGAGTTTAAGATGCATAAGAAATGAGGAAGAACCTAGTGTCCCGCCGACACTAGGTTCTTTTTGTTTGCATGTATAAAAAAATAAAAATAAACTTCCATAAAAAAACTATAAAAACTGAATAATTTTTTGAAATAGGGGAATCAGTTTATTATCAACGCTTTATATAGGCGCCGAGGAGGACATTAGCATGAAACAAGTCTTAGGAATCATCTTAACTGCCGCACTCACTGTCAGCATCGTGTCAGGCACTTCATATAATCAATCGGTCGAAGCAACAAAACAAACTGATGTAAAATGGCTTCAAGAAATTCAGACGCAAGCAAAACAAGCACATTCCCTCGATGGAAAAGTTGTTCTTGAAAAAACGACACTTGCGCAAGTACATAAAGCGTACAAAGGCGAAAAGAGCTCGAACTGGTGTCAAAGTGGAAATGGTCTTGCTTCAGCAGATCGTGCCCTTCACTACTGTTCAACGTATGGTGTGAAGGATGCAAAAGCGAAAGTCAGTGCCATCGTTTATGATCCGAAACAAGTCAAACGGACGGTTACAGTCAAGGAAGTCAAACAAGCCTATCCGACAGCAAAACTCGATAAAACGTTCAATGTCATGACCGTTTCCTCAAAACAGGTCAACATTTATCTAAATTTAAACTCTGACCGTACACAAGTCATGTCAATTCTAGTAAAATATAACTAATGAAAAGGATGACCGATTCGGCCATCCTTTTTATTTAATCGTTTTATAGAGTGGTACGAGATGCGAATAGGTATTTCGAATCACATCTAATAACTCCTCGCGTGTCAATTCGCTCACTTGTTGTGCTGAAATGTGACGACCGACGAGGAATTCTGCTTTTTTGACATCATGGAAGCGTTCTAACCCTGAATGGATGTCGGTCTCGTGTACGGGAACAGCATCTTTTTTCATATGATCATATGAAATGACGAAGTCTTCAGGGAGTGTGGTTAGTAAATCCGTATGATTTAGTAATTTTGAGGCATAGTGTTGTTTGTTCGGCAACTCATAGATATAGGCGAGCCAAATGAACAGATGGTCATCAAACAGTCCGACTTGGAAGTGAGGATGCTTTTTATAGCCGCGTTTATCTGGTGAAAAAGCCATCCATGTATCCTGTGGCGGATTTACTTTGCGTCTAGCATGTTGTGCGATATGGACGTGCATGTCCTCTTCGATCGCGACGGTCAAGTCGGGCGTGATTTCTTGTCCGATATCGCGAAAAATCGGTTGGATGCGCTCGCGAATGGCATGCATTCGTGAATCAAGACCATCAATGTGAAACGTGTCAAAAGCATATTGAGTAAACGTATTTGTCATGAAAGATCACCTCTTTAATGAGTGTATCAAATGAAACGATTCAAGTTCGACATTTTGCTCAAAAAATTGAATAATAGAATTAACAATTTATTACAATTTTAAAAAATAGATTAAACAGGAAGGGGAAGTTCGAGTGCGCCGTTTTCAACAATATCTCCTTCGAAGCTGGGTCGTATTTTTCTTAATCGTGATTGGCATCGATCTTTTTGCGAAGTCTAAGGATTATAGCCTCAGCGTCGACTTGTTCACGTTTTTATTGATTGCCGCATTATCCACTATTTTTGTCGTCGATCCGGTTCGCCGACGACATATGAGCTTCACGTTTCATTTTGGTTTTGTGTTGTTCACATTTTTAACGTATGGCATGCTTTCTGCTATTTGTGTAGGACAGGTCACCATGTTGATTTATCAATTACGTACGATTCATACACCAGTCGGAAGACGACGGATGCTACATAACTATCCGTTTAATGTGGCGCTAGAACTTTTCTTAATCGTACCAGCAGGTCTAGCTTATAATCTCTTAGGTGGGACGCATGGTGATGCCTTTCAATTAACTGACAACATCATCCCGTTGCTTGCGATGGTCGTTATTTTATGGATTGTCTTATTGCTGCAATACCAACTTTCACGATTTCTTTTGGGTGAAAATATTCCAAGTGATGTCATGTTTCAGCTGCTACGCTTCGAAGCAGTCGTCATCACGGCAGAACTACTCTATGGTATTTTCAGTACACTTGTCGTGCAAGGAAACGGGAATAGCGGGCTTGTAATGGCAGCGTTTGCACTTTTCATCATCAAGCGTTCTCTCGGTAGTTCGGTCCAAGCATCGGACCGAATTGAGCATTGGGAACAAATTGAACGTTTAAAAGAAGCGGCGTGGAAAGACGGTGACGCGCAATTTATCATCGAACGATACCTGCGACAGCTCAATCAATTCGTCAAACCGGATATTGCATGGATTAAATTCGATTTCGAAGAGGGACAACAAAGTGTCTATTATTCCTTAAAGGATGGGCGTAAATTAAAGGCGGACCATGTAGAAGGGAAGGTCATAGAGGAAATCATTGAAAAAGAGGAAGTTTTACTCTATGGTATGCAACAGGAGTGGGATATTCGATTGTATGATTGTTTACCAGAGGAAATTCAATCCGTCTTATTCATACAGCCTGAAGCAACGGAGACGATCAATTGCTCACTCTTACTTGCCTCTGAAGCCAGTGGAGAGTTTACGAAAGACTTTGGGTACGAGTTGTATCGCGCGTTGCGTGTCCTGTCATGGGCTGTAGAGCGCGCACATGAACGAGAGCGATTGCTGATTGATAGCCGGACGGATGCGATGACGAAATTACCCAATTATCGTGCGTTACAAGAGTGGGGGGATCGTCGAATCAAACAACGCGATCTGTATCCTTTCTCCGCATTGATGATCGATCTCGATCACTTTAAGCAAATCAATGATACGTACGGTCATGAAATCGGCGATGTCGTCCTATTTGAAGTAGCTAAGTTGCTGATGCAAGCGACGCGAATCACGGATCTCGTGGCTCGGTATGGTGGGGAAGAATTCGTCATCTTGCTTCCGAATACGGATCTAGAGTCCGCCCGCATCGTGGCAGAACGAATTCGTGAGACGTTGCATGCTAATCCGATAATAGTCGAGGGTCATACTCTTGAGATTACAGCGAGCATAGGGATAGATACGCTGAAGGAACTGGGCGATCTAGCCAGTTTGATCCGAAACGCGGACCGTGCGATGTATGTCGGTGCGAAGTTCCAAGGACGCGATCGTGTCGCAGCGTATCATGAATGGAAAGAGAAAGTCATTTGAATCACACCAAAAAAAGATGGCGGAAACGTCATCTTTTTTTTGGTGAAAAAAAGCCTTTCCGTCTCGAAGATCGGAAAGGACTGAAGAATGGATGAGTTCATTGAGCTTGTTGTTTATTGAGACGGATCTCATTTTCAATCGCATGAATCGCAGCCGACCAAGAGCCGTATCGGTGTAATAGAGCTTTCGTCGAGGGTTTATTGTTCCGTTTCGCCCATTCTCGATAGGCTTCAAATGAAAGAGAAAATCCGACTTCTTCGATGGCTTGACGAAGCGATGCAGCGAGCTCTGCTTTAGAATAGGTCACGCTGGCTTCAAGACCTGCTGCCGTACAGGCATCATGCCATGATCCGAACATCTTAACGATGTGATAGTGACTCGGCGCGTGGTGAACGGATTTTCGCCACATTTGATACTTTTTCAAGGTGATTGTCGATCCGACATCCTGCGCATAGCGATGAAACGATTTTAAAATCTCATCTTTTGTATACTTCGGCGCCCGCTCGAGTTCTTCGGGTTGCTGATCTACATTCCATTCGTAACCTGCTGCAGATAAAGCTTCAGGCCAAGACCCGAATTGACGAACTATATTCTCTGGCTGTGGCCAGTCATTGACGAGCGCATAACGACGGTAGACTGTACGCCTTGGACGATCCTGGATGAGTTCACCGACTGCGCGAATCGCTTCGATCATCTCGAGTTGTTCTTCCGTATAACTCTTTTGATTTGTAAGTACGCGTTGCTTCATGAGTGAGTCCTCCTTCCTAGTGAAGTAGAGTATTGAGGCAAAAGTCCTCTGTGGTAAATATATCGGTTCATTTCCATTAATTATGAATAATTTTAATGGATTATTGTAAATATAGTGAATCGGATTCTTTGATAGTATAAAACGAAGATATAAAAATGAAAACAGAATGACACGAAATTTTAATGCTATTCAGAAAAATAGGACAAATGACACAGGTGGAAAAAAAGACCAGACACGCTCGTCAGCGAATCTGGTCTTTTGGTGTAACTTATTTTCCTTCGATTGATGCCCATTTGTATGAAGTATCGGCACCTACTTTATGGTTGACGATTCCTTTGACATACGGCTTACGTAAGAAGGAAGCTCCGCGCTGATACATAACAGAGATCGCTTGATCGTCCTCAAGGAGAGTTTTCTCAGCGTCTTTCAGTGCCTGCCAACGTTTCTCAGCATCTACTTCTTTTTGAGCTGATTTGATGAGTGAATCATATTTATCGCTTGAGTACTTACCACGGTTGTATGGTCCACCTGTTACCCACATATCGAGGAACGTCATCGGATCCTGGTAGTCAGGTCCCCATCCTGCGAATGATAGTTCGAACTCACCTTTTGATTCTAGCTCAAGTTTGTTCTTGAACGGCTGTTGTTTGATCGTGACTTCAAGACCTGGAAGGTTTTTCTCCCACTCGCCTTTTAGGTATTCAGAGATTTTCTTCGAGTTATCATCATCGTATGAAAGAAGCTCGAGTTTGACTGATTTTTTACCGATATCTTTCAAACCTTTTTCGAACGATGCTTTTGCAGAAGAAGCATCGTATGAACCGAAGCCTTCGTTACCATCACGGAAGTCTTTACCGTCTGGACCTTTTGCGAATTCTTTCGGGACGTAGTAATAAGCTGGGATAGAACCGTTGTTTAAGAGAACTTTCGCCATTTGCTCTTTATCGTATCCAGAGTCGATTGCTTTACGGATGTCTTTATTTTTCAAGAGTTCATTCTTGAAGTTCATTTGGATATATAACATCGACGCATCAAGACGCGTATCAAAGTCTTCGTTATCTTTATACTGATCAACAAACTCACTTGTCAGACCAACTGAATCGATATCACCTTTTTCGTAAAGGTTAACTGCAGTCGATGTTTCCTTAACGACTTTGTAGTTGATCTCTTCGAGTTTAACGTTGTCTTTATCCCAGTACTGATCGTTTTTCTTGTAGCTCCAACCGACTTCTGTTTTCCAGTCTGATAGGACGAACGGTCCGTTGTAGAGGAATGTATCTGGTTTCGTCGCGAAGTTTTTCCCTTGTTTTTCGACGAACTCTTGTTTCAGTGGCATGAATGAACCGAAACCAGTTAATGATTTGAAGTATTCAGCCGGTTGCGTCAGCTTAACTTCGAGCGTTTTGTCGTCAACAGCTTTGACTGCAACATCGTCAGCTTTTCCTTTTCCTGTGTTATACGCTTCTGCGCCATCGATGATATACATGATATACGCATATTGCGAACCACTTTTCGGATCAAGAACACGTTTCCATGCATACTCGAAGTCTTTTGCTGTGACATCACTGCCATCCGACCATTTCGAATCACGAAGCTTGAACGTGTATGTAAGTCCATCTTCCGAAACATCAACACTTTCAGCAACACCAGGTGTAGCTTCTTGTTTGTCATCAAGACGGAATAGACCTTCTTGGACGTTGTTTAACACTGTGAAAGAAACAGAGTCTGTTGCGACGGTTGGGCTAAGTGCTGGAATATCTGAAGCACTCGTTAAATTTAAGATTTGTTTGTCTGAAGATTTCTCTCCAGATGTCGAACCGCTTTCTTTTTTACCTTCATCTGTCGTCGAACATGCCGCAAGACTTGATCCAGCGATTGTCAGTGCTCCAACGAGTGCAAGTGCCTTTTTCTTCTTCATAAAGTAAATCCCTCCCAAAAGAAATAGATATATCTGGTGAAACGATAAGAACCGATAGGATAGCGATCCGGTGTCCGACTAAAAATAAGAGGGGTCATCGCCTTTTATTCTTAAGCTGTGGAAAGCACCGGATCAACTTGTTATCAATAATAAATACAATATTCAGAAAAATCAATAGAATATTTTCAGATTATTTCAAAATCATTAAATTTGTGTGTAATACCAATGGTTTTTTTATTAAATTATTTTTGTTGAAGGATAAAATTAGGAGTTTTTAAAAGGGTTTAATACAAAAAGAACCAGTTGTATAAAACAACTGGTTCTTGAACTCATTTCTGCTCTTGGACGTACTGAAGTGCTTCTGCGACGTGATCTTTTACTTTCACACTGCGCCATTCCTTGACGATTTCACCAGACTCATCAATTAGGAAAGTTGAACGAACAATTCCAAAATATTCCTTACCGTAGTTCTTTTTCAGTTGCCAGACGCCATATTGCTCACACACTTCATGCTCGATATCTGATAACAATTGGAACGGTAATTCGTATTTTGCGATAAAGTTTTGATGCCGTTTCTGACTATCAGCAGAAACACCGAGAATGACGGTGTTATTTTCTTCGAACGCTTGCGTCGCATCACGGAAATCACATGCCTCGGTCGTACAACCAGGCGTTGAATCCTTCGGATAGAAATAGAGTACGACTTTTTTTCCACGATAATCCTCGAGGGAAATCGGTTCTCCTTGTGCGTTCGGAAGGGTGAATGTTGGTGCTTGCATGAAAATTCCTCCTTATCCTAATTCCATGTTTAATTGATCCGCATATTTCTCAAGCTTCTTTTGAAGACTCTCTTTTAATGGATCGAGGGCAATCAAGTACTTCTCATAATCCGTACCGGCTTTCGCCGTCTTCAAGAGGAGTGGCTGTTCTTCTTCATACCAGTCTGCGTAGTCTTGATAGTAATCAACGAGCGTTTCAGGATTTCCTTCGTTCTTGAGCGCCTCACCGTAAATCATCAGGATGTTACTGTTCATCTCAAGCGCCATATAATCGGTTTGCGCATTGACACGAGAGAAGACGGCATCCTGCTCTTTTTCATCGGTTTTTCCGATCTCATCAGCCGCCTTCGCATTGACACCATATTCATCAGCGTTAAATCCAGTGAACATATCGCCAAGCGTCGAGAAGACGGACGGATCGAATGTCGTCGGTGTCAGGACGATTTTCCACTCATCGTCTTTCTTCAATAACAGTTTCGATCCCCGGTTTGGGAGAATCGATCCTTTCGCATCCTTGAATTCGTGGATGATATAGGCGACGTCGCCCTTTTGGAACGACTTGACGACCTTACCGGGAACGACATTCAAGTTCTTCGCACCAACGGCAAGCGGTTCAAGTTGTTTTGCGTCAGCCGTATATTCAATTGATGCGAGATCCTTCGCATCTGCTCGTCCGGATTGACCGAGCGTTTTTTCGTATGTTTGATAGACGTCAAGAACGGCCTGTTCAGCCTTCTGTTGTTTCGTTTCCGTCGTCTTCGGGGATTTGGTATCTGTAGAAGACGGGGAATCGTTTCCGCAACCGACGAGTACGAGACTGGTCGCAAGCAGCACTACGAGCGATCGTTTCATTCGAATTCCTCCTAAGATGAATGTTTCATGGTGCTTTCATAGCTAATCTTGTCTCTACCATACAGGAAATTCGCTTTTTTGAGTAGGATATCGGTACACTAAACGAAAGGGGAGTGATAGATATGAAAATTCATATTACAGATGAGGCATTACAATACTTCAAAGATGAGATGGAAGCAAAATCAGGCGATACGATTCGCTTCTTCGCAAAATATGGTGGCTCAACGGATTTAACACAAGGTTTCTCGGTCGGTGTTCATATGGAAGAAGTCGAACGGGCAGCGGTCGAAGAGGTCGTCGACGGCATCCACTTCGTCGTTTCGGATCAAGATGACTGGTTATTCCAAGGGCAAGACGTCAAAGTTTCAATTGAACACGAAGAAATCGTCTTTTCACAAGCAAAGGAATAATCGAGAACTGAGGAGAGACCAAATCGGTCGCTCCTCTATTTTTTTGACTAGAATAATTGTAAGCGGACTCATGCTTCTGTACAATGGAGAATGTAAGCGATTTAAAGTAGAGATTAAAGGGGGAATAGAGATGATTCCGTACAAACACGAACCATTCACGGACTTCTCACAAGAAGCAAACAAGAAAGCGTTCGAAGAGGCACTTGCACTCGTCACGCAAGAACTCGGCAAAGATTATCCGCTCGTCATCGGTGGAAAACATGTGACGACGGAAGATAAAATCGTCTCCGTCAATCCGGCTAACAAAGAAGAGATCGTCGGACGTGTCTCGAAAGCGACACAGGAACATGCAGAAGAAGCGATGCAAGCAGCAGTCACAGCTTTCGAAACATGGAAATTCGTCAATCCGTCTGTACGTGCGGACGTCCTATTCAAAGCAGCGAACATCATCCGCAAGCGGAAGCATGAGTTCTCTGCCTACCTCGTTAAAGAAGCAGGGAAGCCTTGGAATGAAGCGGATGCTGATACAGCAGAAGCGATCGACTTCCTCGAATACTACGCACGTCAGATGCTCGTCTTAAAAGACGGTAAAAAAGTCGAGAGTCGTCCAGGCGAATACAACCGTTACGATTACATCCCACTCGGTGTTGGTGTCATCATCTCACCATGGAACTTCCCACTCGCGATCATGGCTGGAACAGCTGTCGCAGCAATCGTGGCAGGGAACCCGATCCTCTTGAAACCCGCATCGACGACACCGGTCGTCGCAGCGAAATTCGTCGAAGTAATGGAGCAGGCTGGTCTTCCGGCTGGTGTCTTGAACTTCGTACCAGGTTCAGGAGCAGAAGTTGGTGACTACCTCGTCGATCACCCGAAAACACGTTTCATCAGCTTCACGGGATCACGTGATGTTGGTCTTCGCATCAACGAGCGCGCATCGAAACTAAACGAAGGTCAAATCTGGCTCAAACGCGTCATCGCGGAAATGGGCGGAAAAGATACGATGGTCATCGATGAGTCGGCCGACCTCGATTACGCAGCGGACATGATCACGAAAGCGGCATTCGGATTCTCGGGTCAAAAATGTTCAGCTTGTTCACGTGTTGTCGCACTCGACTCTGTCTATGACGAGTTGCTCGAAAAAGTCGTCGCGAACACGAACAAACTTAGCATCGGTAACCCGACGGATGTCTCAAACAATGTCGGACCAGTCATCGACGCAGCAGCATTCAAGAAAATTACGTCGTACTTCGACGTCGCAAAAGAAGAAGGACGTATCGTCGCAGGTGGTACGGCGGATGATTCAACAGGATTCTTCGTCTCACCGACAGTCGTCGCGGACGTTCAACCAACGGATCGTTTGATGCAAGAAGAGATCTTTGGACCAGTCGTCGCCTTCACGAAAGCGAAAGATTTCAAAGAAGCAATCGACATCGCGAACAACACGGAATACGGATTGACAGGTGCTGTCATCACGCAAGACCGGACGAACCAAGAGTACGCGCGTGCGAACTTCCACGTCGGTAACCTCTACTTCAACCGTGGGTGCACAGGCGCAATCGTTGGCTACCAACCATTCGGTGGATTCAACATGTCTGGAACGGATTCGAAAGCGGGCGGACCAGATTACTTGACTTTACATCTTCAAGCAAAAACAACTTCAGAAATGTTCTGAAATGGTGTTTAATAGATGAAACGGGTGTGCGACCTGCATGCCCGTTTTTCTTATATCATGGAAAAAGGGGGAGCAAGGGTGAACGGAATGTGGTTTGCGATTTTGTTGTATCTCGGACTGATGGTCGCACTAGGCGTCATTGCGTATTATCGGACGAAGAACATGAATGACTACATGCTTGGGGGACGTACGATTGGTCCCGTCGTCACGGCGCTCTCTGCTGGAGCAAGTGACATGAGTGGCTGGTTGTTGATGGGATTACCGGGTGCGATGTATGCAACTGGTCTGTCCAGTGGGTGGATCGTCGTTGGATTGTTACTTGGCGCATACGCCAACTGGTTACTCGTCGCGCCGCGTCTGCGTGCGTATACGGCACATGCAGGGGATGCGATCACGATTCCCGATTACTTCGAAAAACGATTCCACGATAAAAGTGGTGTCTTGCGTACTGTTTCAGCTGGAGTTATCTTAATATTCTTTATAATGTACGCATCCAGTGGTTTTGTTGCTGGTGGTCGTTTGTTCGAAGCGGTTTTCGGACTGGATTATACGACAGGTCTTTGGATTTTAGCGGGCGTCGTCATCGCTTATGTCTTCCTCGGTGGTTTCCTTGCCGTCAGTTGGACGGACGTCGTCCAAGGGATGATCATGGTCATCGCGTTGCTGATCGTACCAGGCGTTGCCCTCGCTTTAAGCGATGGGATCAACGAGACGCTCGAAACGATTCGGTCGACGGACGGTTCAAAGCTCGAGTTATTCAAAGGTACGACGGTCATTGGAATCGTCTCGCTACTCGCATGGGGACTCGGCTACTTTGGTCAGCCGCATATCATCGTTCGTTTCATGGCGATTCGGAACTTACACGAGATGAAGTCAGCACGTCGCGTCGGGATGATCTGGATGACGTTCTCGATCGTTGGAGCGATGGTGACAGGTTTGATCGGATATGCCTACTTCACGCAACAAAATAGTCCTTTAGGAGAACCAGAGAATGTCTTCATTCAATTATCACGCGATCTCTTCCCTGGTTTCATTACGGGACTGTTGCTTGCAGCCTTACTTGCTGCCATCATGTCGACGATCTCGACACAGCTACTCGTCTCTTCGAGTGCGGCAACGAATGATTTCTATCAACGTTTCTTCAAGCGTGATGCTTCGGATCGTGAATTGATGGTCATGGGGCGCGTGATGGTCCTTGTCGTCGCTGCTCTAGCGATTCTCTTATCGTTCGGTGCACAGAAGTCGATCTTGACTCTCGTTGGTTATGCGTGGGCTGGTTTCGGTGCCGCGTTCGGACCAGTCGTTCTGTTCAGCTTGCTTTGGCGCCGGATGAACAAGACAGGAGCACTTGCTTCGATGATTACGGGATCTGTCGTCGTCATCGCCTGGATTCTCATCAAACAAAATGTCGAAGGGTTGCCATTCTACATTTCTGAGATGTACGAGATGATTCCAGCCTTCTTCGCTTCGACTGTTGCGCTCGTCGTCGGTAGTCTCGTGACGAAGGAACCGAGTCAAGCGATCTATGATGAATTCGATCAAGTGCAAGCGCAGCTAAAAGGTGCGGAGCCTGAGCGGAAGATCGTCTAATTAACAAAAAGAGGTGTTTCCTGATTACAGGAGACATCCCTTTTTAATTCACTTCATACGTTGTTATTTACCATAAACATATTTGTTGTTCTTGTGCAAAATGAGCGTATAATGAAAACAAAAAGTGAGGTGAACGAGATGGCGACACAGCCACTTACACAAGATTTACCAAGAAAACGGACATATCTCGGACCGGCGTTCGTTGCTGCCGTCGCGTATCTCGATCCGGGAAACTTCGCGACGAACATGACGGCAGGCGCCCAGTACGGATATTTGTTGCTCTGGGTCATCGTTGCCTCGAACTTGATGGCGGTCGTCATTCAGTTCCTGTCAGCCAAGCTTGGAATCGTCAGCAATCTCAGTTTAGCGGAAGTAATCCGGGAGGAGTTATCGCCGGTCACGCGCTTCTTCTACTGGGTACAAGCGGAGCTCGTCGCGATGGCAACCGATCTCGCAGAGTTCGTCGGGGCCGCACTCGGATTTCATTTACTGTTTGCAATCGATTTACGGATGGCAGCATTATTGACGGCAGTCTTGTCGTTCGTCATCCTCGGCTTCGAGCAGAAGGGACTCCGGCATTTCGAAGCTGTCATCGCCGTACTCGTCTTAATCATCGCCGCTGCTTTTGCGATTGAAGTATTTGAAGTTCATCCGGTCTTTCGTGATCTATCGGCAGGATTGTTACCGGGATTTGAAGGTACGTCGAGCATCGTCCTCGCTGCCGGGATGCTCGGAGCGACCGTCATGCCGCATGCGATCTATCTCCATTCCGATTTAACGAAACGCCGGATGGGACACGTTGCGAATAAATTGTCGATGTTACGGATTCAGCGTTTCGACATTTGGGGAGCGATGTTGATTGCTGGAGCGGTCAACGGAGCGATGCTCGTCATCGCCGCCAGTGTGTTTTACGGCACGACGTATCAAGCGGGTTCGCTTGAAGCGATCTACGAGGGACTTCATGTCACGCTCGGTGGTAGCGCACCGTATCTGTTTGCGATTGCTTTACTTGTCTCGGGTCTCGCTTCTTCAAGCGTCGGGACAATGTCAGGGGACGCGATCATGCGCGGCTTTCTTCATCTTCAACTGCCACTGTTCGTTCGCCGGACCGTGACGATGTTGCCGGCAATTTTGTTGCTGTTCTCCGGTTTTGATCCGACACGAGCACTTGTCCTTAGTCAGGTCGCCTTATCGTTCGGGATTCCGTTCGCCTTGATTCCCTTGATTCGGGCGACAGCGAGTGAACAGTACATGGGGGAACATCGGAACAGTCGGTTCATGAACACGTTGGCCTGGGTGATCGTCTCGATCGTCATCGTCTTCAATGTCTATCTGCTCTTCGATGTATTAGTATGAATATTCAGTATTTTTGTTTCGTCTGATTTAAAGCGGGTATTTCATAACTAGAAGCTTTCCGCCCGGAAGCTTTGCTACCCCTATAAGGACGATGGTGCGGACCTCCCCCCGATGCACCATCGTCTTTTTTGTCTGGACGAAAAGTGCTATGATTAGAAATAGTGTAAAATATATCGCAAAAGTTCCGGAGGTGGAATGACATGGCAAAGATTAATGAGGAGCAAGTCCGCCACGTGGCGCATTTGGCACGCCTTGCCGTGACAGATGAAGAAGTAGCACAATTCACAGGACAACTCGAGAAGATTCTTGGGTTCGCTGAACAATTAAATGAACTCGATACGACAGGCGTCGAACCGACGACTCATGTCCTCGATTTAAAGAACGTCCTACGTAAGGACGAAGTACGTCCATCACTTCCGCGTACGGAAGTAGAACGACTCGCACCCGATTGGGAAGACGGACAAGTCCGCGTCCCAGCGGTGTTCGAATAAGGAGGAAATGACCCGATGTCACTTTTTGAACATGGTGTCAAAACACTACACACACTCATTCAGGATGGCGAAGTCAAAGTTTCTGAACTCGTCCAAGAATCCTTTGATCAAATCGACCGCGTCGATGGAAAAATCGGTGCGTTTCTTTCATTGAACGAAGAAGCATTCGAGCAAGCAAAACGAATGGATGATGTCGCGAAACATGAAGCAAATCCATTGTTTGGTCTTCCAATCGGCGTCAAGGATAACATCGTCACGAAAGGGATGACGACGACATGTGGTTCGAAATTCCTCGAGAACTTCGTGCCAGCTCATGATGCGACGGTCGTCGAGCGTCTGCATGAAGCAGGGGCGATCACGATCGGGAAATTGAACATGGATGAGTTCGCGATGGGTTCTTCAAACGAGAACTCAGCGTACAAACCAGTCCGTAACCCATGGAATACGAAACACGTTCCAGGTGGTTCTTCGGGTGGTTCAGCAGCAGCTGTCGCAGCAGGTGAAGTCTTGTTCAGCCTTGGTTCGGATACAGGTGGTTCGATTCGTCAACCGGCTGCCTATTGTGGTGTCGTCGGGTTGAAACCGACATACGGTCTCGTCTCACGCTTCGGTCTCGTTGCGTTTGCGTCGTCTCTTGACCAAATCGGTCCGTTGACACGAACAGTCGAAGACAATGCGTATCTCTTGAGCGCGATCGCAGGACACTGTGAGATGGATTCGACGTCTGCGAACGTCGCAACAACGGATTACACACAAGCGTTGACAGGTGATATCAAAGGGTTGAAGATCGCTGTTCCGAAAGAATATTTCGGTGAGGGTGTCAGTGAAGGCGTCAAAGCCAACATCCGTGAAGCGATCCAAAAACTAGAAGCACTCGGTGCGACGGTCGATGAGGTGTCACTTCCGAACTCGAAATATGCGCTTGCGACGTACTACTTACTCGCTTCATCAGAAGCATCATCGAACCTCGCGCGCTTTGACGGCATTCGTTACGGAGTCCGTGCGGAAGCGGATGCACTTGAAGATGTCTTCAAGTATTCCCGTTCACAAGGATTCGGAGACGAAGTCAAACGCCGGATCATGCTCGGAACGTACGCGCTCAGCTCAGGTTACTACGATGCCTACTATAAAAAAGCACAACAAGCTCGGACGTTGATCAAAAAAGACTTCGACGATGTCCTCGCGAACTATGACGTCATCATCGGACCAACAGCACCGACACCAGCATTCGAACTCGGTGCACAGCTCGACGATCCGGTCACGATGTATGCGAATGACATCTTGACGATTCCGATCAACTTAGCAGGTGTTCCAGCGATTTCGGTTCCAGCTGGATTCGTCGACGGTCTTCCAGTCGGCTTACAAATCATTGGAAAACATTTCGATGAGGCGACGATCTACCGCGCTGCGCATGCGTTTGAGCTTGCGACAGGTGGATTCGCGCTTCCGAAGTTATAAGGAGCGAATGTATCATGAACTTTGAAACGATCATCGGGATCGAAGTCCACGCCGAGCTGAGCACGAACACGAAGATGTTCTGTGGTTGTGCGCGGGAATACGGCGCGGAGACGAACACGAAAACGTGCCCGATTTGTCTTGGACATCCGGGCGTCTTGCCGAAAATCAACGAAAAAGCCGTCGAGCTCGCTGTGCGTGCAGCCATGGCACTCAACTGCCAAGTGGCCGATCAAACGAAATTCGACCGGAAGAACTATTTCTATCCAGATACGCCAAAAGCGTATCAAATCTCACAGTTCGATCAACCGATCGGCTTCGATGGCTACATTGATGCGGAAGTCGATGGCGAAACGAAACGTTTCCGAATCGAACGTGTCCATCTGGAAGAAGATGCTGGTAAGATGAACCACACGGGTGCGAATCACTCAGTCGTCGACTTCAACCGGACAGGTGCACCGCTCATCGAAATCGTCAGTGAAGCGGACATGCGTTCACCGAAAGATGCAGTCGCCTACCTCGAACGTCTCAAGGAAGTCTTGCAATATGCAGGCGTCTCAGACGTCAAGATGGAAGAAGGATCACTTCGTTGTGACTGTAACATCTCCGTCCGCCCATACGGACAAGAAAAGTTCGGTACGAAAACAGAACTTAAAAACTTGAACTCATTCGGAAACGTCTTAAAAGGTCTTGAGTTCGAAGAAGATCGTCACCGCAAACTATTGCTTGCGGGTGGTGTAATGCGCCAAGAAACACTCCGTTTCGATGAGACAAAAAAACAAACCGTCCTCATGCGTGTCAAAGAAGGGGCGTCGGATTACCGTTACTTCCCAGAGCCTGATCTCGTCAAGCTCGTGCTGGATCACGATTGGAAAGAAACGATCCGTGCCGGTATTCCGGAACTTCCGGACGCACGTCGCGTGCGTTACCAAGAAGAACTTGGTCTTTCAGCGTATGATGCGAAACAACTAACGGTCACACGTGAGATGGCAGAGTACTTCGAAGCGACTCTCGCAGCAGGCGCAGAACCAAAAGCAGCAGCCAACTGGACGATCGGTGAGATCCAAGGTCATTTGAATAAATCGACGGAAACGTTTGAAACAGTCAAGATGACACCAGCTCGTCTGGCAGAGATGATCGACTTGATCGCAAGCGGCACGATTTCTTCGAAAATCGCCAAACAAGTCTTCACGGCCGTTATCGAAGAAGGTGTCGAGCCACGTGCATACGTCGAAGCAAACGGTCTTGCACAAATTTCAGACGAAGGATTGCTACGTGGTCTCATCGTCGAGATGTTCGAAGCGAACCCAGCCGTCGTCGAGGAATTACTCGGTGGACGTGACCGGAAGAAAGGCTTCGTCATCGGTCAAATCATGAAGAAAACAAAAGGAATGGCGAACCCTGCCCTCCTTGATCAACTCTTCTATGAAGAGCTTGAAAAATTAAAATAAGTACCTGATCGAACAGCGTCCGTTCCTCCTTTACTTCTGCGAGGAAACGGACGCTGTCTTTTTTGGCTTTGTAATGTCTCGAGAGTTCATGTAAAATAAAACAGTTATGTATCAAATGAACGGTTGAGTCAAAAAGGAGAAAATCTTATGAGACCTAGAGCGCGCGTGATTTATAACCCGACTTCCGGGAAAGAGATGGTTAAACGAAATTTACCGTATATCCTCGACCGACTCGAAGCAGCGGGTTATGAGACATCTGTCTACTCGACGAAAGCGGTCGGCGATGCGACGTATGAAGCAGCACGAGCATGCGAAGCAGACTTCGATCTCGTCGTCGCAGCAGGCGGCGATGGTACGTTGAACGAAGTGATCAGCGGAATGGCTGCCTACAACAAACGTCCGAAGCTTGGTGTATTACCTGTTGGAACGACGAATGACTTTGGTCGGGCGATGCGTATTCCATTGACGATCGAAGGGGCGATGGATGTCATTTGCACAGGACATACGATGCCGGTCGATATCGGTAAGATCGAAGGATCGGCAGGCGTCCATTACTTCATCAACATCGCTGGTGGTGGCATCATGACAGAACTGTCGTACGAAGTGCCTTCGAAGCTGAAGACGGCACTCGGACAGCTCGCGTACTACGTCAAAGGGATGGAGAAACTTCCGCAAATCCGACCGACATATGTCGAACTGGAGCATGAAAAGGGTATATTCAAAGGAGAAGTCATGCTGTTCTTGACATCCAATACGAACTCCGTCGGCGGATTCGAGAAATTGTCACCGAACGCGTCACTCAATGACGGTCGGTTCGATCTCTTCATTCTCAAGAAATGTAACCTCGTCGAACTGATTCGTGTCATGCGTCTTGCCTTAAAAGGGGATCATTTCTCGGACCCTTGCATCGAGCATGTCACGACCTCATTCGTCCGCATGAAGAATACATCAGAGATGAGCTTGAACATCGATGGTGAGTTTGGCGGCATTTGCGAAGGCGAGATGACGAATCTTCGCTCTCATTTCGAAGTCATGACACCAAAGTTCCGGATCGAAGAGATGGAACAAATCAATACACAACTACAAGAAGCAGAAACGAACCTCGCGTGAAGCGAGGTTTTTAAGGAGGATATTCATGATTCCAGTACAAAAGAACGATGAACACGTCGTCGAGATCGTCGACCTGACGCATGAAGGATCAGGGGTCGCGCGCATCGATGGATATACGGTCTTCATCCCGGGCGCATTGCCGACGGAGCAGGTCAAGATCAAAATCACGAAAACGACGAAGTCTTACGGATTCGGTCGTATCATCCGTCAAAAGACGAAGAGTGTCGATCGTGTCGAGCCGCCTTGTCCGGTTTACAACCAGTGTGGCGGTTGCCAATTGCAACACTTGTCATACGATGCAGAACTCAAGTTCAAGCACAACCGTGTCCGTGACGCTTTCGCGCGCCTAGCAGGTCTTGAAATTCCAGTCCACGAGACAATTGGTATGGAAGATCCGTGGGGTTACCGCAACAAAGCGCAAGTACCGGTTGCCTTCCAATCGAACAAATTGATGGCTGGTTTCTACCAAAAACGGAGTCACCGGATCATCGATATGGACTACTGCTTGATTCAAAACAAAGAAAACGACGAAGCTGTTCAAGCGGTTCGTAAAGTCCTTGCTGACTTAAAAGTACCAGCGTACGACGAGAAGAAAAAAGCAGGTGTCATCCGTCATATCATGGCACGTCATGGTTACCATACGAACGAATTGATGGTCGTGCTCGTCACGAAAGTCAAACAACTTCGTGGTATCGATAAAATCGTCGAAGGGATCTTAAAGGCGTTACCAAACGTCACGTCGATCCAGCACAACATCAACCCGGATGATACGAACGTCATTCTTGGGAAAAAGAACGTCGTCTTGTACGGACCGTCCGTCATCCGCGATCAAATCGCTGGATTGACGTATGAGATCTCACCGCATTCGTTCTTCCAAGTCAATCCGCTGCAAACAGAGAAACTCTACGCGAAAGCGCTCGAGTACGCTCAGTTGACAGGCGATGAGACAGTCGTCGATGCTTACTGTGGGATCGGTTCGATTTCCTTATCACTCGCTAAACAAGCGAAGCACGTCTACGGCATCGAAATCGTACCGCAAGCGATCGATGATGCACGTCGGAACGCACAAGCGAACGGGATCGAGAACGTGACGTTCGAGTATGGTGCAGCTGAGAAGGTCATGCCAGATCTTGTTAAAGCCGGTATTCAACCAGACGTCATCATCGTCGACCCACCCCGTAAAGGCTGTGACGAAGAGTTCTTACGTGCTGCTGCAGATGTCGCACCGAAGCGGATCGTCTACGTCTCATGTAATGCGTCGACACAAGCGCGTGACGCGAAGCTATTGACAGAGCTCGGGTATACACTCGTCGAAGTGACGCCTGTTGATATGTTCCCGCATACGACACACGTCGAGAGCGTTGCCTTGTTCGTCCGTAACTAAATTAAAAGTGCCTCTTTCCAGTTAAGGAAGGAGGCACTTTTTGATTTATCATTCCGTTTCTGTTGATTCGTCCTCGACCGTCGATTGTGCTGTACTTGGGAACAATTCAGCAAGAACGCGTTCACTCGCCGTACCATCATCTAAGCTACAGAACCGTTCGAGGAAGCGATCGTATTTTTCTTGGTAAGCGACGGACTTCGTATCGATTTGTTCGATATAATCGATGACTTGATCTGTTTCCTTCAGAAGTGGTCCAGGGACGACTTCTTCGAAATCGAAGTAGAATCCGCGCAACGTTGAAGCATACTTCTCTAGATCGTACGTAAAGAAGATCATTGGACGTTGCAAGTGTGCATAGTCGAAGAACACAGATGAGTAGTCCGTGATCAGGATGTCACTAATCAGATAGAGTTCTGCGATATCACCGTATGAAGAGACATCGTAAGCGAATCCTTCGTGTCCACTGATATCCATGTTTTGAGCAATCAAGTAGTGCATCCGTAAAAGGACGACGTACTCGTCACCGAGGCGTGCTTGCATCTCATTTAAATTCAATTGCAAGTCGAATCGGTATTTTCCTCGCGCGATGAACTCATCATCTCGCCATGTCGGTGCATAAAGGACGATCTTTTTATCAGCCGGAATATTTAAGCGTGTTTTGATTTCACTGATGAGACCCGCTTGATTATCGGCATATAAGAGATCGTTACGAGGATAGCCCGTTTCAAGCATCGTATTTTGGAACCCGAATGCGCTCTTGAAGATTTCGCTCGAGTACGCGTTTGGCGAAATCAGATAGTTCCATTCTTGCGCTTGGTTATAGAAATTCTTTTTATAGCGAATCGCATTCGTTCCAGCCATATGCACATCTTCCATATCAAGACCGAGTCGTTTTAATGGCGTACCGTGCCATGTTTGAAGATAAATAGTTTCTTCGCGTTTTTTCAAGCTGAGCGGCTGACGCGTGTTGAAAATCCAGTATTTCGCACGAGCCATGTATTGATAGTACGTAAAGCTGTTTCGAAGTACCCAATTCGGACATGCTTCCTTCACTTCATCAGAAGGTTCTTGAGCGAAAATCCAAACAAGTTCTAGTTCCGGATGTTTTTCTTTTAGGTGAAGGTAAAGTGCCTTCGGATTGTCAGAGTAACTCCGCCCTAAGAAACTTTCAAATAAGACGAGATTGTCTTTGATCGGCATCTTCTGGAATAGTCGATATAGCATAAGACCATTTTTAATTTTTTTACGACGCGCCGTACGTAAGGAACGTTTTGTTTTGACAGCAGTAATGTACAGCTTGAACATCGCGTACGATCCCGTTGACCAAGCTTGTAGATATTTACTCTTTGATGGCATCCGCTTTAAGTCGTAAGCGACATGGTTGTAGACTTCTGCTTGTTGAGTATTAGATGAACTCCGTTCGAGTAATGTACGTCCACGTTTTGAAATGAACCGTTTATACCACGTATTTAAGAATTTTTGGACTTCTTCATCTTTTGTCTCTGCTGATAATATGCCATAAATTCGAGAGATATCTGAGAGTGTCGTAATGTCACGTAGTTGGAAGAGCGATTGACCATCCAGTGGTGTACTTCTTGAATTCCGTCCGTACACGATGTAGTTGACGGAAGTAATGTTCGTTAACTGCGAAATGACAGTATGGGCGATGAGCGTATCCGCAAACCATGTCGTTTCGAAGCTAGGCAATGTCTGAAGCAATTCTTTTTTGATCATCCATCCATGGATTGTCGTCAAGTGACGCGAATTAAACTTCGTGCGCGAGTAAAAGAAGTAACGATCGTCATCGATTGGCATCAGCCATTTCTTCTTATTATAGACAGGGGAGATCTTACCGATGATGACTTCCCCACGAGACTTCTCGTATGCCTTGATATATGTGTAAAGCGCACGGGGAGCAAGAATATCATCACTATCTAAAAAGATGACATAGTCTCCTGAAGCAGCTTGAACTCCATTACGTCGAGCCGCATACACACCTTGATGTGATTGTTCGATGATGGTACACGTTGGATATAGTGCACGAATATCATCGACATAAGAACTTGGTCCATCAAAGACAACGACGATTTCTACAGGAATCGAAACGTGTTGGTCGAGAACGGATTGAATCGCAGCTTTTGCTTGAGATTCGGTTTGATAGACTGGAATGATCACACTAATTGAATTCATGTTGACTCTCCTTTTGATGAAAGAATCGAAAAAGATTCGATTCGGCAAAATTGTATTCTGTTGAATAGGATATCACAAATCTGAAAAAGGTAGCAGTGTTCCTAAAAATCTGTCTTTTGTCTGTAATGAGTAGGCGTCTCGCCCGTGATTTGTTTAAAGGCCTGACTGAAATGACTTTGACTTGAAAAGTGCAGTCGGTTTGAAATCGTCAATAGCGAGTCGTCAGATGAACGTAGCAATCTTTTCGCTTCGCGAATCCGTTCACGAATGACGTAACGAGCCAGCGGTAAACCCGTTTCATCTTTAAATAAAACGGATAAATAGTTGGAGGATACGTGAATCGCCTGACTGATGGACGAGACCGATAAAGGATCATAGAGATGCTGCTGAATGTATCGAATGGCAGCTAAGACGTGTGGCGAATGACGCAACGCCTGTATTTCTTTGACGGCTTCCGCAAAAGATACCGTGATCCGAACGTGACGATTTCGCAATTCTGCAATACTCGTCGCAGCTTCGATCGTCTCAATCATCCGATCACTAAGCGAAAAGGCTTCGTCTGGTTCGAGTCCCCCACGAATAGCGGCACGTGCGCTTAGAAGAACCGTTCCTAGAAGTAGATTCTTTTCTGCTCGGAGTGGTTGGTGACGTGCGAGTGTTCCGAACTCACCGTATGCGGGAAGAGAATAGGTCGTCGCCAACCGTTCGCTCTGTCCGGATGAGATCCAGTCGATGATTTGTTGCTCGCGTTGCCAAGCTTTTCGATAGGCGGTCACACCTGTGTGCGAAGGGGCTTCAGACACTAAAGGAATTTCCTCTTCCTGTATATCTGAAACATGATCGATGTCACGAGAGGACAATCCTTCACCATGTAGAAGGCGATAGAGCAAATGGGCACAGTCGATCAGACGATTTTCCGTCGTTCGGGGTAGAACTTTATAAAATTGATGATAGGTCTCATCTTGAATATGAGCCCGAAAAAGTGCTGACTGTAAGAGAACGGGACCGATCCGGTACATGCCTTGGTCAGGAACGTCTACGAACAGATAAGCCGTTCCGTCTTTTAAGGTATGAAGTAGAGGGCGATGATTTTTTAAAGTAGGCCACGTATCTTCAATCAATAGATTAGCTGGATGCTTGGGTGCGGAAGGACGTAACTCGATTGAGACGTGCTCTTGATTTTGATAGGAAATAAAAAAACCAGTCATCCCAAACAAATGTTCCGCGATTTGTGTCAAGTCTGAGGGGCTTAAGGGATTCATGAAGCGACTCCTTTCGAATGATGCATCGATTGTATCTAGTGTATGTGCTCGGCAATCGATAGTCGAGTAGGGAATGAAAAAATCCGAAGTCTTTCTTCAAGACTCCGGATCGATAGGCTTATGGATTCGTAGGAGACGGAGAGGACTCAGGTGTTGGATCCTCCTCGTGCCCCGTCTCGACTTCAAGATCATTCGTTTCGATATCGTGCTCCGTCAATTCTGTGCTTGCGACTTCCGCGTAGGCATCGTCAGCAGAATGGCTTGTGTCGGGTTCTGATGAAAGGACGTCTTCTTGTTCTTCGATCAAATGTTTTTCAGATACGGTTTCGTCTAACTGGAATTCCAATGTGAGCGCATGGAGATCACCTGCGATGTGAGCGAGGTGAGCCGCTGCCGTCGTCACGGATTCAAGTGTTGCGTTTGTTTCTTGAATACTTGCAGCACTTGTCTCAAGACCTGCTGCATTCTCTTCCGTTAAAGCAAGAATGGTTCCCATGGCATCGGATACTTCTTCCGTAGCAAGCGTCAGCGCCTCGATGTCACCAGTCAATACTTCTGTTCGATTCGAGACATGATGTACGGATCCTGCGATGCGCTCGAAGTCATCGCCTGTCGTTTTGACAGACTCAAGAGACAGCTTCAAATCACTCATGACATGGTGCATCGCACTCATGGCAGTATGTGTTTCTTGTTGAATATTATCGAGGAGCTGTTTGATTTGTTTAGCGGATTCGTCGCTCTCCTCGGCCAGTTTTCTTACCTCACTCGCGACGACAGCAAATCCACGTCCTTGTTCACCAACACGTGCGGCTTCGATTGCTGCGTTGAGGGCGAGTAAATTCGTCTGACTCGAGATGGCTTGCAGCGTTCCAAGAATCTTTCCGATCTCATCAGAACGTTTGCCTAAGAAATCAGAAGTGTTCTCGATTTCTTTTTCCAATGAGTCCGAATGGCTCAATAGATCAGAAATCGTCTGTTTCGTCACGTCACTTCCTCGTGTAGCAGCGGAAGCGACGGAAGCGACTTCAGAAAGTGTCGTGGATGCGACCTGTTGCATTGCTGTAGAACGTTCCTTGACACCGTATACAGCATGGGAAGAACGTTCGGCTTGTTTCGTTTGAGTTTCACCAGCAGCAGCGATTTCTTCCATTGTCTGTCCGATATGACGTGAAGCCTTTTGTACATGAGTCGCATTGTTTGAGAGCTCTTCTGACGCATCGCGAACGGTCGTAGCGGATGTAGTCATCGCTAGAATCGTTTGTCGCAGGCGCGCGCGCATCGCGTCGAAGTTTGCACTGAGGTCTGTTAATTCATCCCGGATGAATCGTTTAGGACGATGCTGTGTTCGCAAATCACCTGATGCGATTGCTAATGCTTCACGACGGAGCATCGACAGCGGGCGATTGATCGAACGCCCGATCAACCAAGCGAACAATGTCGCGAGGGCGATCGCAACGACGAAATTGATCAATGACTGATTGAGCATGGCTTCTTTAGGCGCATACAAGGAAGCGTAATCCAGTACGACGGCTAGTTTGAATCCTGTTTTCGAAGAAGTTTGCCAAATGACGACCGATTTTTTTCCGGCGACGTCCATGATCTTCGTACCGGATTCTTGCTCTAACATGGACTTTGGAGCAGAGAAATATGCTTTTCCGTCTTCACGTAGTTGATTGATTTTTTTGAAGAAATAATTTCGGTTCGGGTGCGTGACGACCTTACCGTCTTGTGTGTAGCTGAAAACAAATCCTTTTTGTCCGATTTCAATCCGTTTCATATCTTCAGCAAGACGATTGATGCTTTTATAAACAGACAATACACCTTTGATGTTCGCTTGAGCATCTAGTGTCGCCTTAGAGAAACCGATGATGGATAATTTCGTCGCGCTATCATAGTAAGGCTCGCTCATGGCGACAGTGCTTGAATTCTCCAGCGCTTGTTTATACCAAATCTCTTTTCGAGGATCGTATCCAGGTGCGACGTCTTGTTTTGGCCAGTTAAGATAGCCGCCTTTCGTATCAGCGTATTGGATAAATGAATTTTCGATTTTTGAGGAGCCATATTTCTCAAGGACATTATAGATATCTGTTGCTTTTTGAGAAGGAGCCTCCGAAGCATCGGGTTGTTTGGTTGTATCTATGTAGTTCGGTAGAGTACCGTCTTCACGGTTGGAAGGGAGTCCGGCAAGGAGTGTTGTATCTTTTTTAGTATCATCGATGATGCGGGAAAACGATTGTTCGAGTTGCTTTAAAGCAGTTTGGGATGTCGAGTCGACCAGTTGATCGACAGTTCGGCTTGTTTGGTCATACGAAAACCAAGTGGAAACACCGAGAGTAAGAGCAGGCAACAAAATAAGCCCGATGAACAAACGACGGGTGATCGGGAGGCGCATGATGAATTCTCCTATCCTAAATAGTCTTTAAAATCTGTCTATTCTGACTATCGGAAGGGTACGGATAAATATGAAGGAATTATGTAGAGATTTTCATCATTTGAGAAATGAATCCAGTGAGGCTTCGTGATAAAATGAAGAAGGTGTCACAGAGTGGCTAGGGAGGAACAGAAATGAACATTGCTTTTTTCTTACTACCAAAAGATGAGGTGAAATATTTAGATCCTGAATCGACGGTCAGACAGGCATTAGAAAAGATGAAACATCATCGATTTACGTCCGTTCCGCTCGTCGATAATAAAGGTAAATATGCAGGGACATTAACGGAAGGGGATGTCTTGTGGGCGCTCGAGGCTAATCTAGAGCATGCAGACTACGATCACGTCTTGCAAACACGATTAACGGATATTAAACAACGTGTTCGTTATAAACCAGTCTCGATTACTGCGCAAATGGAAGAGATGATTGAGGTCATTACGGACCAAAACTTCGTTCCTGTCATCGATGATGGAAAGCACTTTATTGGAATCATTCGTCGTCGGGATATCATTGATTATTTCGCGAAAAAAGTAGCGCGCGAGAATGTCAGTTACTAAAAAATATAAAACTAGTAAAGAAAGCACTTATTTTCACGAAATGTGAGAAGAAGTGCTTTTTATTGACTTAAATCGACTTCAACATCCAGCAAAAAGAGACGATATAGAAGCATAATGACATTTTAGGGAGGACGATGTGTTGCGACGTTTATCACCAGTCTTCATCGAAGAAGCTTTTCGAAGACGATCCTACTATAAAACGTTCTCGTGGATGATTGCAGTCATCGGTCTACTTGCGATTATCGTTGCGTTACACCAATTGAACAAAACACTCGAAGAAGGAAAACGCTTCGAAGAGGCGGCAAAAGCGATTGACATCGTGATCCCAGCAAATCATGCGACTCAAGATTTAACGTCTTATTATCTTGCTTCCTTAGAGAAACAGGTTGAGGAACCACAAGTAACAAAACAAGCAGAAACCTCTCTCTCCCACTTATATGAACAGCTGAAGGAAGAGCAAGCGACTGGCCCAGCACGTAAAGAGTTGTTGGAAGAACTCACGAAATTAGAGCGTCAAGGATACGAGTCCAATCATCGCTTTTTCACAGCCTCTACGAATTTTAAAAGTGAAGTGATTTTTAATCAACTCGTCTTAAGTAAAGAGACTGGTTCATATTACGATGTGTTCTCGCATCTTATCATGATGGAAGAGCAACTTGGGAAATCGGCACAGATTCTACGAGAAGCACGTCGGGACAACGAAATTAGTTCGATTGATCGATTACGCATCCAACAAATGCGGATCGACTTGCCCATTCGACAACAATCGCTCATGAATGCCTTGTATGAGGTAGTTTCGTTACAAGACGATACAGGGCGCCAAGAGATTGCAAACATGAGAAGTCAAATGCGAAATTACACAGAAACGCTAGATGAACTGTTGAGTACATCAAACGATCAAAACTATGCGAAACTAGCTAATCAGTCTAAACAATATGAAACAAGCATGTACCAGATATATGATCAAAAGTTAAAACAGGTACAACAAGAAATGCAGCACCGAGGATCGCAAATCATTCAAAATGCTTGGTTGTTATTTGCAACAATCATTCTTGTCATTGCGGCATTATTAATATTGAATTGGTTATTATTACGTGCTTTTCGAAAAGATATTTCCTTACTACAAAACGAAGCGAATACGTTTGCTGAGGATCGACGGCAATCTGGGTATCATGTACACGAAAGAAATGACTTCAAGCCGGTCGTTCAAGCTTTCAGGACGATGACAGCAATCATAGCTGGATTACTCGATCATAGTGATGCGAATACAAAAGAGATTAAGCAGAAGAAAGCCGAAATCGAATCTCTCTTTTCTCAAAATACAGATCCAATTCTTGCTTTATCGTCGGACTATACGATTTTAAATGGAAACGATCGTTTTCGACAGTTAACGCATGCCACTTCGGGTTGGACGATTGAAGAATTGGTGCATCCAGCTGATTTGAATCGAATGCGACGAGCACTTCAACAAGCCATCGAAGGGAACAGTCAGACGATTCGCTGTAAAATGTTATTTGACGAAGATATTTTAAATATGTTCGTCAACATCATTCACGTTCCGAACAAAGAGGATGAAACAGGTGTTGCCTTATATCTCTCTTGTCATGATGAGACAGATCAGTTTCGGCGAGAAGAACGCATTACACAACTTGCGCTTTTTGATATGTTGACGGGGTTACTGAATCGAAATGGATTTGAACAAAAGATACAGGATGCACTGAGAGCACCACAAACAGGCGAGCTCGTCACTATCAGCATTCGTCAATTCCGCCGAATCAATGATATTTACGGTCATGGGGCAGGAGATCAGATTTTAAAGGATCTCGCGAATCGACTGAAGCATCATTTCATCGGAACCGGGCAAGCAGCACGTATTGGTGGAGATGAATTCGCTGTATTAGTCGCGCAACAGGATATCGTTGATTACGAGAAATTAAAGCAAGTCATCGAACATGTTTATGAAATTAACGGAGAATTCGTGAACGTCAGCATCAGTATGAGTATGGTCCGCTATCCGGACGATGCAGTAGCTGTCACTTCGTTATTATCCTCTGTCGATATCGCGATGCAGCATGCGAAACAACAGACAGAAGGTGGACCGGTCTGGTTCGAACCTTGGATGAGCGCGGAATATCTGGAATCGGTCGTATTGGAAGGGGAGTTACGGGATGCGATTGAAAAGAACGAGTTACAATTGTTCTACCAACCGCAAATCAACCTTGCGACACGGCAGGTGGATGGTTGTGAGGCGCTCTTGCGCTGGTTCCATCCAGAACGTGGCATGATCAGTCCGGCAGTCTTCATTCCGATTGCCGAGCGATCGATGCTCATCGAAGAGATTGGGATGTGGGTCGTCGCTGAAACGGTTCGCCAAGTAGAGGCGTGGAAAGAAACGGAGCTCGGATCGCTTCGCGTCTCAGCAAACTTATCCGTAAAAGAGCTCGTCTCTGGTCGGATTGTGGATTACCTGACGGGCGTCCGAGAAATTCATCCTGGAATTGAAGACCGGATGGAACTCGAAATCACGGAATCTTTCGGTGTCTTTTCGGACGGACGTGTCTTTGAGGCGCTTCAGACGTTACACCAAATGGGTTATCGTCTGGCAATCGATGACTTTGGTACTGGTTATTCGTCTTTATCCTACTTGAGTCGATTGCCTATTCAGCGACTGAAAATCGATCGCTCATTCATCAGTGGTCCGGATGCCTGTTCGAACGCACCGCTCATCGAGACGATCATTAAACTGGCGCATACATTGAAATATGATGTTGTCGCCGAAGGCATCGAGGAACTGGAGCAGGCGAATCATCTGCAACAGCTGGATTGCGAGTATGCACAAGGTTTTTATTATTCAAGACCAATCCCGGCAGACGAGTTCCGCGTCTGGTACGGAAATTATCATGAAACGCTTTTATCTGAATGAATCACTAGTTACAGTCTAAAGATTGAGGTCTCTTAAAATAGAAAAGGTGAGTTTCCGGACGGAAACTCACCTTTTTCAATGGATAAATTGAGGAAATCGAATAATTAAACGCGATCGAGCACGAGGTCGTCCGCTTGTTCGAGATACGCTTTGACCGGTGCGACCGCTGCCTCGACCGTACCTGGTGCGAACGGAGACTTCAATCCAGCACGTTCGACGAGCGTGAGGAAGCTTTCCGATCCGCCGGCACGACAGAGATCGAGATAAGACTTCCAAGCCGCTTCTCGGTCTTGTTCCATCCAAGCGTAGAACTGGAAGGCACAGACTTGAGCGAGCGTGTAATCGATATAGTAGAACGGACTACCGAAGACGTGTCCTTGTTGATGCCACCATGCACCTGAATCGAGATAATCGTTCGCTTCGTAATCACGATGCGGCAGGTATTTCTTCTCAATCGTCCGCCATGCGTCGCGACGCTCAGCTGGTGTCAATTCCGGTTGGTTGTAGATGACGTGTTGGAACTCGTCAATCGCAACGCCGTACGGAAGGAATGTGACGCTTCCTGCGAGGTGATTGAATTTGTATTTTGCTGTCTCTTCACCGAAGAACTCTTCCATCCACGGATAAGCGAAGAATTCCATCGACATCGAGTGGATCTCACACGCTTCATACGTCGGGAAAGCACTCTCTGGAGCTGTCAGGTGACGGCTCTCATAGACTTGGAAGGCGTGTCCGACTTCGTGCGTCAGGACATCGATGTCGCCTGCCGTTCCATTGAAGTTCGAGAAGATGAATGGGAGTTTTTCGTCTGCGATGTAGGTACAATACCCACCGCCGGCTTTCCCAGGCTTCGCCGTCAAATCGAGCGCTTCCCGGTCGAGCATGTAGTTGAAGAACTCGTTCGTCTCCGGTGACATCTCCGCATACATCTTTTTGCCGCCTTCGATGATGAACGACTCTTCGCCTTTAGGTGTCGCATTACCAGACTTGAAGGCAAATCCTTCATCGTAGTAGTACAAGTGATCGACACCAATGCGTCGTTGCTGGCGTTCTTTAAGTTGTGTCGCGAGCGGAACGATCGTCTCACGGATTTGTTCGTGGTACTGTTCGACCATCGATTGATTGTAATCGACGCGAAGCATCCGAGCGTATCCGAGTTCGACGAACGACGGGAAACCGAGTGTCTTCGCGATGTCTGTCCGGATGCGGACGAGTTTGTCGTAAATCGTATCGATGGCTTCACCATGCTCACTTAGGTAACCGTAGCGTGCTTCAGAAGCCGCTTTACGGACATCGCGGTCTGGCGATTGAAGGTACGGTCCGAACTGCGATAAGTTGAGCGTCTTGCCGTCGAACTCGATTTGAGCGGAAGACATCAGTTTCGTATATTCACTTGAGAGTCGGTTTTCTTCTTGAAGCTTCGGAATGATCTCTTCCGAGAATGTCTTCAAGCTCGCTTCAGCAATCAAGAATAACTGTTTGCCATGCGTCTGTTCGAGGTCACTACGAAGGGGGTGTGTCGTCAACGCTTGATAATAACTCGAGACATATCCTTGATAAATCGCGCTCGCTTCATCAAAGAATCCTTGCTCCGTTTCGTAAAAGGTATCACGTGTATCAATCGTGTGACGGATCTCGACGAGCTGGCTTGCCGTTTCAAATTGATTTCTGAGGGTATTAATCTCAGTGATAGCTGCGTTTGCTTCATCTACCTGTGTGGCTTCCGTCAGTCGAGCGATCGCTTGATTCATGGATGTTTCAAGCAAGGCAAGGTCAGGACGGACATATGTAATTTCTGAAAATGGTAACATGTAAGCGCCTCCTTATGATTTCTAACTATTATCACACAAAAATACTTGCAAAACCAGAGGGACAAACGTATGCTTTTTGTGAGAACGTGAGCGAGCTGTCTGACAGCTTACTCCTATAAAAAATCGAAACTTCCATTCGGAAGAAAAACGATCGAGAAAGTAGAGGGATAGTATCATGGGATTTTTAAAAAAATTGTTTGGTGGTAACGACGCAGGAAACGCAAAAATCGCTTCTGCACTTACAGGTAAAATCGTCAACATCGAGAACGTACCCGATCAAGTTTTCTCTCAAAAAATGATGGGCGACGGTGTCGCGATCGAACCAACTGAAGGTAAAGTCGTCTCGCCGATCAACGCAACGGTTGAAACGATCTTCCCAACAAAACACGCAATCGGTCTAAAAGGTGAGGATGGTCTTGAACTGTTGATCCACGTTGGTCTTGATACAGTTAACCTTAAAGGTGAAGGCTTCACGGCTCACGTCCAGTCAGGTGACAAAGTCAAAGCAGGAGACGTCCTCGTCGAGTTCGACCTTGACTACATCCGTGCGAACGCACCATCGACGATCACACCGATCATCGTGACGAACCACGATCAATTCACGCTTTCAGCTGTACCAGCTGAAGGAACTTCTGTTGTCGCAGGCGACACAGAGCTCTTCAAAGCAACACATAAATAAGATACGACACGCCTCCATTCCTTGCGGATGGGGGCTTTTTTGTCGTCTCCTCCCGTGTCTTACCGTTTTGTAAGAGAAGTGAAAGCAAAGCCCATTTTGAGAAAAGCAGGGAAGGGCTAGACTAAGTGTAACGAATCAAACACAGGAGGCAATACAGATGAAAGCAATCTTACAAGCAGAACAGATTTCAAAAACGTATCAAACGAAAACAGCGCGCCACGAAGCACTGCGTCCGACGACGCTCAGCGTCCATGAAGGAGAGTTCGTCAGCATCATGGGACCATCCGGTGCCGGGAAATCGACGTTGCTTAACTTACTGTCGACGATCGATCAGCCGACGGATGGCTCGATTTTAATCAATGGAGCAGACGTGACGGCGATGAAGGAAAAACAATTAGCACGTTTCCGCCGGGAACAACTCGGCTTCATCTTCCAGGACTTCAATCTCCTCGATACGATGACGGTTCGGGAAAATATCGCCTTACCGCTCTCACTCGCGAACGTCGATAAAAAAATAATTTTAGAACGTGTCGATCGTGTGGCACGTCAACTTGGTATCCACGACTTACTCGATAAACGTCCGGTCGAACTATCAGGTGGACAAAAACAACGGACGGCTGCCGCTCGCGCCATCATTCATGATCCGTCACTCATCTTAGCCGACGAACCGACCGGTGCGCTCGATTCGAAGTCCGCGACCGGATTGCTCGAAGCGATGCAATCACTGAACGACGAAGGCGCGACGATCTTGATGGTGACACATGATCCGATGACGGCGTCTTACGCGGAACGAATTCTGTTCGTCAAGGACGGAGAGCTGTTCAAGGAAGTCCATCGCTTCGGTTCGCAGAAGGAGTTCTTCGAACAGATCATGGAAGTCCAGCGTGAACTCGGAGGTGCCGTCCGTGAGCTTGTCTAAACTGGCGTTTCAAAATTTGAAGAACATTCGTCAAAACGTGATGTACCTCGGTGCCGTTACGTTCGCGATTCTGATTTACTATACGTTCCTCGCGATTCGATCGAATGAAGCGATGCTTCAGGCGAACGAATTGTACGGGAAACTGGGAACGGTCTTTACGGGAGCAAGTGTCATTCTAGCGCTTTTTTCTGCCATCTTCATCTGGTATTCAAGTGACTTCTTTTTACGCCGCCGTAAGAAGGAAATCGGGCTCTACGCGTTGCTCGGTCTAGAGCGAGGGCAGATCGCCCGACTGATCTTCCTTGAGACGATGGGGTATGGGGTGATTGGTCTGATTCTCGGAATTGCGATTGGTACCGTCGCTTCGAAATACTTCGTGCAGTTGCTTGCTTCTGTCATGGCGATGCAAGTCGATGCGACGTTTACGATCAGCGGAGCTTCGGTCATGCAGACGATCGGTGTCTTCCTGTTGATTTTCCTGATCATCGCCTTACGTTCGGCTCGGACGATCTATCGTTTTACATTAATTGAACTGTTCAAGGCAGAACAACAAGCGGAATCGCTTCCGAAAGTCCATCCGATCTTAGCCGTTCTTTCGGTCGTCTTGATCGGTGTCGGTTACTATTTAACGGGACAACCATTGATGGATCACTTTACGATCTTCGCACCGCTTTTGATGCTCTGCGTCATTCTCGGGACGTTCGGAACGATGAGTTATTTCACGATCTTCTTATTGCGCGTCTTAAGTAATCAAGCGCGGCACTTTAAAGGGACGAACTTAATTCTGCACGGGCAATTGTTGTCACGGATCAAATCGAATGTCGTCATGCTGTCGACGATTACGGTCATCACTGCCGTAACATTGACGACGGTCGGTACAGCGACATCGATTTATTACTTCATCGACCAGACCGTTGAGGAGCAAGTTCCGTACAGTCTATCGATTGCGAGTAAACAAGCAGAAGCGGAACAGCTGATTGCGAAGTCCGACCAAAAGATCGACAGCCGGACGATGGTCAACGTCAAGAACGTCGACCATGAGATGACCGATCTGCCGAACCCTTTGACGTTTACACGCTACTATGCGACGTACGCATATGAAGACCAGCCGGGACAATTCAGCTACGTCAACTATTCGGACTACGTCAAGCTCGCGAAAGCGAACGGGAAAACGGTCATCAAAGAACCGAAACAAGGCGAAGCGATCGTCCTTGAGACGTTCAAAGGAAACGATTTGTTGAAGATGAAAGTCAAATCGCCGGTCGGTGTTAAAATCAAGGACGTTCATGATTCCTTTCGTATCACCGCTGCGACGAATCTACCAATCGCTCAACTTTATGAGAAACAGCGACTTGCCTTGGTCGTAAACGATGATGCGTTCGCGAAGATCCCGGAAAAAGGCTTCACGCTGACGAATTATCAGTTCTCAGATGAACGTCATGACGATGGATTGATGAAACAGTTGACACAACTATATGGAAAACAAGCGGACACGGAGATGGCGGCTTATTATCCTGTCTACGCGATGACGACGGCAACGACCGGCTTACTCGCGTTTGCTGCTGGCTTCCTTGGACTCGTTTTCTTACTTGCTACGGGTTCGATCATCTACTTCAAGATGCTCGCGGAAGCAGAAGAATCGAAACAACGGTTTGCCATCATCCAGAAGATTGGTGTCGATGAGAAAAAACAGACAGGCATCATCCGTCACCTTGTTGGATTCGTCTTCTCTTTACCGTACGTGCTCGGACTCGTTCATAGTTTAGTGGCGATGCAGGTCTTGCAGAAACTGTTGAACTACAACATCGTTCGTCCGACATTATTTGCGATTGTTTGTTATACGATCGTCTATCTGATCTACTATATCGTCACGGTCCGTGCTTATCGCCGCATCGTCACGTGATGAACTAAATAGGAGGACACAGAACTGGAAACGGAATAATCGTTTCCAGTCCTTTTTGAGTTCGTTATGATAAAGGGAGAAGGAGTTGACAGAAACGATGCATACGATTTTATTAGTCGAAGATGATATGAAGATTGCTACACTATTGAAAGAACTACTCGAACGCTATGATTTTAGAGTCGTCGTTGAAGATGGGCGAGGGGATGTTGTCGCGGTCTATGAAGAGACGAATCCGGACGTTATTCTATTAGATGTCAATTTACCGAAGTTTGACGGTTTCTATTGGTGCCGGCAGTTACGGATGAAGACACGGGCACCGATCCTGTTCATCTCGGCACGGGTCGGGGAGATGGATCAAGTCATGGCGCTCGAATACGGAGCGGATGATTACATCGTTAAACCGTTCCAAGGAGCGGTCGTCATCGCGAAGATTAAAAGTCAGATTCGCCGGGCCTATGGCACGCTGTCGAACGAGACGGATGAGCGAACGGTGACGAAAGAAGGTGTCACGTTGTACTTAGATCGTTATATCGTCGAGTACGGGGAACAGTCAATCGAACTGTCAAAAAAAGAGGGGTTGATCCTTGAGATGCTGCTGACGGCAAGTCCACGGATCGTCAGTCGGGGCGATCTGCTCGAACGGATTTGGGATGACGAAGCGTTCGTCGATGAGAATACGTTGAACGTCAATATCACGCGTGTCCGCAAACGACTTGCCGAGATCGGTGTCGCCGGACTTGAGACGGTGCGAGGTGTCGGTTATAAACTGGTTCTTGAACCATGAAGCTCTTTTTACGGCACGCGATACCAGGCATCATCTTCTTTACCGGACAAATGCTGATTTTATATGCCGTCTTATGGCTCTATGATTTGTATCGCCCAGCAGCCTTCTTTTATATCGTACTTTTGAACAGTATCGGTCTTCTGATCTATCTCAGTTATCGTTTCTTCAGCATGCTTCCGTTGCTACGACGGATGCAACAGCCGGTTCAATCGGTCGCAGAACCGATTCGCAGTGATAGTGAAGAACCGATTTCCGTTGCCGTCGAACAATTTTTAGAGCGGCAACAGACATTGTTTCGAAACAGTCTGTTTGCTGAGCGACGAAAAGAAAAGGAACGGCATCGGTATGTCGATCAATGGATTCACCAGATGAAGACACCGTTATCCGTCATCGAGTTGATCCTTGAACACCCAGGAGAACACTATCAAGCGGATTTACGTCAAGAGGTCGATCGATTGCGCAGTGGACTCGACCAGATGCTCTATTCGTCACGTTTAGAAGCGATCGAGACAGATTTGAAGGCGGAACGATTGGCACTGAAGCCGCTCGTCACGAGTATCATTAATCAAGAGAAACGATTATTCGTTAAAAATCAGGTCTTTCCGAAACTCGATATCGCTGACGACGTGTACGTCTACACGGATGCGAAGTGGTTTCGTTTCCTCGTCCTACAGCTCGTGACGAACGCCATCAAGTACACGACGGGACATGGTCGAGAAGTCGTTCTGACGGCAGAAGTGACAAACGGGCAAGTCGTCCTTTCGGTTCAAGACGACGGTGTAGGGATTCCAAAACGAGACGTCCCACGTGTCTTTAATGCGTTCTTCACGGGCGAAAACGGACGACGTTACGGAGAATCGACCGGGATGGGGTTGTATTTCGTCCAGCAGGTCTGCTTGAAGCTCGGGCACGAGATTGAACTCGAGAGTGAAGAAGGGGTCGGTACGACATGCCGGATTCGATTAGTAGGAGGTCGCGCACATGATTGAGGTTAAACAATTAGGGAAGGTCTATCCCGGAAAGGTGACGGAACAACCGTTGACGGATATCAATTTCCGAGTCGAAGAAGGTGAGATGGTCGCAGTCATGGGACCATCCGGTAGCGGCAAATCAACACTAATCAACTTGCTTGCAACACTCGACGAACCGAGTTGGGGGTCAATCCTGATCGATGGCGTCGATACAGCGACGTTCAAGCGAAAAGAGATGACACGTTTCCGGCGTGAGACGCTCGGGATCATCTTTCAGGAATTCAATTTACTCGACTCTTTGACGCTCGGTGAGAACATGCTCGTCCCGTTGATGCTGTCGGGGAAAAAGACGAAGCTCGCGCGGGAAGAGATGGAGGAGTTGGCACGTCGTCTACAAATTGATGATCTGCTAGATAAACAGGTCGATGAGGTCAGTGGTGGACAACGACAACGGACCGCGATCGGTCGTGCCTTGATTCATACACCACGTCTGATGCTTGCGGACGAACCGACGGGAGCACTCGATTTCCAAGCAACGAAACACGTCATGGATGTCCTAGCCGAGTTGAACGCGACGGGGATGACGATGGTCATCGTGACACACGATCCACAAGTCGCGTCGTATTGTAATCATGTTTTGTTCCTAAAAGACGGTAGTATTCAAACGGAGTTGTTCCGCGATGAACCGCGCCGTATCTTTTTCCAACGGGTCATCGAATCACTATCGCTGCTAGGAGGGGATGAGCATCAATTATCTGCAATACGCCCTACGTAACATCCGGCGTTATCAGCGGTTGTATTATGGCTATGCCTTGACGATCATCATCGCGATGACGATCGTGACGAGTTATTGGAACTTGTTGACGAATGGATCGTTCCAAAACGTCGCTAAAATCCTCAGTCAATTGAATCAAGTCATCGAGATGACGATTTTCTTCGTCTTCATCGCGGAGCTGATCATCCTATTCTTCAGTGTCCTGTTCATCTATTCGACGACCTATACGATGCTTGAGCACCGTAAGAATGATTTGCGGACGATGCGGACGCTTGGCAGTGGATTGTCACACTTCTTAAAGTATTTCTTAATTGAAGTCTTGATCGTTGGTGGTCTAGCCATCACTGCGGGGATGATTCTAGGTAATGTCTTGACGAAGATGCTGTTGCTGTCCGTTGTCAAGGTCATGTTCTTACCAGCAATCGAATTCGAATTATCCTTTTATGCGATTCTTGCTTTGATCGGTGGCGCTTTCCTTGTTTTGCTGACGGCAACGGTCCTTGCGATCTACCGCTTTCGTCCCGATCGACCGACTCGTTCCCGTTCGCTATTTCGAAAACGAGTCTGGATTCTGACGCAAATCGGAGCGTTACTCCTGTTGATCTATGGTTATGCCTTAGCATTTGTTCGGACGGAAGGATTTTATATATTTTTCCCACTTGTCATCTTCATCGGATCGTTTTTTATTTGTCGATATGTCTTACCATGGTTGACCAAGTTATATCGACCATGTCGCTTGTCGCTGCGGAAGCTGATCGTCTCGGAAATCGCCAATCAATTGCGAACGAATAGTACGCTCATTGCCCTCGGAACGATTCTGACATCGTGTGCGCTAACGGCAGTCGGACTGGTCTTCTTGTTTCAATTGATTGGACTCGACTTATCATCCCAAAATCAATTCGGTCTCGTCTATTACGAAGAATCCGCTCAACCGACGAAACGATTGAAGGATATCAAGCAGACGATGACGGAGGCATTCCCGGATCGCTATCAGCAGGATATCCAAGTGAAGGCAGAAGGAACGCGCGTCCTCCTACCGATCTCGTCGTACAACAAGATGATGCGGCAACTGCATCTTAAGGAGCGGACAGCGACGGGACGCCAAAGTTTCTTTGTACCTGCACGTCCGGTACAACTCGAAGAGAACACACCGACGATGAAAAAAGCGAAACAGGCGATGGAGAAAGCCGACTTTGAATTACTTCCCGCTGCTTCTCACGATTTAGTATTTGGTTACAATTATCAAATCGAGACGATCTTCGTCGTCAGTGATGCCGTCTTTCAAACACTCAAGCAACCCGTCCGCCAAATCGTCGTCTTCGATACGCCAGCCTATCATGATTATGGAACGAAGGACTGGAAACAGTGGATGAAAATCGTCCGCAACATCCAGTCGGCAGCAAAGCTAGATGATAAGCAACCGGTTCCCTATCAGTTAATCAACGAGACGGAAGATGAGATCGACGGGATCCGAATCGTACGACTCGTCACGTTCGTCGTCGTTCTCCTGACGATCTGGTTGTTCGTCATCAATGCGAGTTTTCTGCATGTGTGGATGCAAATGACGGCGGAACAGGAACAAAAGCGGATGAAGACGTTGTTTGCACTAGGGTTCGGTTCGGGGAACATCCGCTGCTACTTGTTAATGAAGTATGGCGCTGTTTTGCTGATACCATATCTGATTTCTGTCTTTCATGCCTTTTTATTGTTCCAAGTCGTCGTCACACAAGCCGGACTACAGACGGGATCATTTCTTAACATAGCTGTATTTTGGATCAGTATCGTCACGGTCGGGTACTTCTTAAGTGTCCTACCGATTTGGTTGCGTTACCCACGGCATCTGTTCCGGAATTCATCCGAAAGTTCGATGTATCCGACACCGGATTCAAGGTTATGATGATACCATAGGAATAAGGGAGGGAATCGTATGCTAGACCATTCACCATATCGGGGTTACGGTGACCGGATTCGTATTTTACGGGAGCGTGCCGGGATTACGATCGAACAGTTGGCTGAACGACTCGGCGTCGCACCGTACTTCATCCGCCGGACGGAGCTCAGCGAAGTCTATCCAACCAAACCCTACATCGAAGCATTGGCGGACGTCTTGAACATCGACGCTAGTTATTTGGCACGGCATATCTGGACGGGGGAGTCGTTGAAATTCATCATGCAACAGAACACACCGCTCGAAGAGATGAAGCTTGCTTATGAACAGACGCTCGGACAAGATGGAACGTGGGTCGAGGAACAGCTCGAAGAGCGAATGCGCCTGTTTGATTTAATGTATGATGAGGACGTCAAACGGATCGAGCAGACGATGAGTGCGACCGAGCAACGGATCTTCCATGAGCTCGTCGAAGCCGTGATGGAAGCAGGGGAATTGCAACGCGATCAAGCGGAAGAGACGTATGAGTTGTTTGAGGATAAACTTCCATCGATGATGCAACTCGATGAATATCTCGATCGCATGACGGATGGTGTTTCTTTATCCAGTTCGACCTATTATGCGGATTACAGCGACCGGAAAAGTCGTTCCCGCTACCATCGTAAATAAAAAAAGTCGCTGTCTTCTGATTGACGTTCAGAAGACAGCGACTTTTTATTAACGTTGTGGCATCGGGCGTGGACGACGCGTCTTTTGACGGATCCGACCGATGATGAAACCAATGATCGCATTTGCAATGACAAGTACCCAACCGACATAGCCGAAATTGAGAGTTAAGCTACCGAGCATCGCTTGCCATTTGAAAATCATCATCACATCACCACGCAAGACGAATCGCGCGATACAGACGAGTAAGACAGTCAGTCCAGCGATGAAGACACCGACCCAGCTTCCGTATAAACGAGAAGAGTGGCGGCGCACCGCAACGAAGGACCAGCAAAAGAGGCTAGAGATGAACGCCATGCCTCCATAGGCAAGGACGAGTTCCCATGTCGCACTCGCTTGCGGGAATTTCGTGAACATGACAAGTGACGAGACCATGGCAGCAGCTGTGAAAAGGATCGCTGCCCAAAAACGAGACCGCATAACGTAGTTCCTCCTAAAGGCTTTTTCTCACCTAACGATAGCGGAAACGATTCGTCTTGTAAACTGTTACCGGCGACCGCTTAAGATCCGGCGCAACTGTTTGAGTGGATTCGATCCATAGAACAGAACACCACCCCGATAGAATTTTGTTCCGACGAATAAGGCAAGCGAGATGCTGATCAGCATCAAGATGAGCGAAATTGACACTTGCCATAGCGATACATCGGTCAACATGACGCGCAGGAACATGACCATCGGTGTGAAGAACGGCACGAATGACAGGACGACGACAGCTTGGTTCGTCGGTGCATTCAGACTAAACATCGAAATCATGAAGGCAGCAACGATCAACAAGATGACCGGTAACGTCACTTGCTGCGCATCCTCGACCCGACTGACGAGCGAACCGAGTGCCGCGAGGAGCGTCGCGTACAGGAAGTATCCGAGCAGGAAGAAGACGAACAGATAAATGATCGTCCGAGCACTCAAGGAATCGAGTGATAACTGATCGAATAAACTACTACTTTGAGCACTGTAGTAGCCGACACCAACGAGAATCGACAATTGTACGAGACTGACCGTAGCGATCGAGAAAATCTTCGCCAGCATATGTTGAATTGGACTCGCTGCTGAAATCAGCAACTCCATGACACGGGATGACTTTTCGTTCGCGATTTCCGTGACGATCATCCCGCCGTAAATTGCAATCGTGAAGTACATCAAGAACAACAAGACATAGACGAGCGCCGAGGCAGCAAAGAGTTCATCCTCACTTTTCCCACCCGTCGACGTCAACTCCTGTTTGACAGGAACAGGTTCAGCGAGCGAAGCAAGGACGTTCGGATCGATTTCAGCATCCGTGATGACGGCTTGATCGCGGACTTGTTTGACGACTGTTGCGACCTGTGTCTGTAATTCAGACTCAGGACTAGCACTGACGAGTGTCACGTCATACGAATCCTGAACGATTGCCACGGCATCGAATGTACCGCGGTCGACTGCCTTTCGTGCTTGTGCGACCGTATATTCCTTCGTCGTGATGTCTGAAGTGACACCAGCCTTCTTCAAGGCCGGACGAAGATCGGTCGACAATTCACTGACGAGAGCAACTTTTGGATCGTCACCCGAAAACCAGTCGAGAATCCGTTCGATATTGCCAAAGCCAACAAGGAACAGGACCATCAGGACCGTCGAAATCAAAAAGCTTTTAGCACGTAATTTTTGAAGTAGATTGAAGCGATATAAAGTCAGGAATTTACGGTTCATAACGTTTGCCGACCTCCTCGATGAAGATATCCTGCAGGGATAACTGATCCCAGACGAAACGATCGACATGGTGTCCATGGCTGACGATATGTTGAAGAAGTTGATCAGCCGTTTCTTTTGAAGAGACTTGGACGATATGTCCATTATTGTCTGACTCGACTTGTAGAACACCTGGCAAGCTATCCCACAGGAGTGGCGGGGCATCTGTCGTCAAGAGGACACGTGTTTTTCCGTATCCCGCTTTGATGTCAGGAAGATAGCCAGCAACGACGGGTTTTCCGTGATCGAGGATCGCGACGTGTTCGCAGAGTTCTTCGACATGATCCATCCGGTGACTTGAGAAGACGATCGTCGTTCCGTCGACGGTTAACTTTTTGACGGCACGTTTTAATTGTTCAGCGTTGACC
Source organism: Exiguobacterium sp. UBA5002 (assembly GCF_002396765.1). Lineage (NCBI taxonomy): Bacteria > Bacillati > Bacillota > Bacilli > Caryophanales > Exiguobacterium > Exiguobacterium sp. UBA5002. The sequence continues at coordinate 6,269 of NZ_DGYQ01000018.1, read as the reverse complement.
GGGTCGAGTCCGCTGAACGGTTCATCTAAAATCAGCAGTTCAGGTTTATGTAGGACGGCAGAGATCAACTGAATCTTTTGTTGATTTCCTTTTGAGAGTTGTTCGACACGCATTTTTTCATACTGGGGAATTTGGAAATAGTCGAGCCATTCCGTCAAGGCTCGTTTCGCATCCTTCCGTTTCATGTCACGGAGTTCTGCGAGGAACAAGAGTTGTTCGTCGACGCGGACTTTTGGATACAGACCTCGTTCTTCCGGAAGGTATCCGATTTTTGAAGTCGGAATACGCTCTCCATTCCAGGTGATCGATCCTTCAGTCGGTTGCAGTAGACCGAGCAGCATCCGGAACGTCGTCGTCTTTCCAGCACCGTTCGCACCAAGCAAACCAAAGATTTGCCCGCGTGGCACCTCGATCGTCAAAGCATCTACGGCCGTAAAATCGCCGAAACGCTTCGTGATGTGTTTGATTTCTAACATAAGAACCTCCCTTAAAGACGTCTGTTGCACGACAAGTGTATCATTGTTACTTAGTGTCCTACGGTCAAAAATGGGTAAAGGTTCCAGAAAGCAGTAATGAAAAGGCTTATCGGTTTACTTTTTGTACATTAGTTACTATTATTGTGTTAATAGATACGACTGAAGGAGGAACGCATCATATGAAAACGCAAGGCATTCATCATATCTCAGCGATGGTCGGCGATCCACAAGAAAATCTCGATTTTTACGGAACCATTCTCGGACTACGATTCGTCAAAAAAACGGTCAACTTCGATGATCCAGGAACGTACCACTTCTATTTTGGGAACGAATCCGGAGCACCGGGAACGATCATCACGTTCTTTCCGTTTAAAGGCATGGCAAAAGGACAGGTCGGTGCCGGACAAGTCGGAACGACAGCTTACGCGATTCCGGTCGGTGCAGCAGATTTTTGGAAAGCGCGACTGACAGAAAAAAACGTCTCGTTTGAAGAGACGGTTCGTTTCGGAGAGCAACAGATCGCCTTCGAAGATCCACATGGTCTCCAGATTGAACTCGTCGAACGCAAGGGACCGAACAGTCGCTATGAAATCGACGGCATCACACGTGAGGTCGCGATTAAAGGATTCGCGGGAGCGACGTTACTGTCACGGGATCCATCAGACACAGCAAAATTACTGACAGACACATTCGGCCTGACACTCAGCAAACGGACGGAAACCGTTGACCGGTACATCGCAGAAGGCGAGTTCGGGAATGTCGTTGACGTCGTTCATGGTCAAATGCCAGTCGGTCGTCCGGGAACGGGAACGGTTCACCATATCGCGTGGCGGGCGACGGATCAAAAGGAACAACTCGACTGGATGAACGCCATCAACGCGTTCGGTTTGCTGACCACTGAAGTGAAGGACCGCAATTACTTCACATCGATCTATTTCCATGACCGCGGTCGGATCCTCCATGAAATTGCGACCGACAATCCAGGATTCGCAATCGATGAAGAGTTCGAGATGCTCGGAGAAGATTTGAAGTTGCCGGAACAATTCGAAGCACATCGTACGGCGATCACAAATCATGTAACACCTATTACTGTACCGAAGGGGAGACTCGTATGATTCATTTATACCAAGCACCAAAAACAGCAGACGCACCCATCTTTTTATTTTTACATGGCACAGGCGGAACGGAACAAGATCTCGTCGGACTCGTCTCGTTGCTCGATTCGGAAGCAGGCTACTTGTCCGTCCGCGGGGAAGTCTCGGAAAACGGGATGCCACGATTCTTCAAACGACTCGCAGAAGGCGTCTTCGATGAAGAAGACCTCGCTTTACGGACAGCACGTTTAATTCAGTTTTTACGTGACCAGGCAGCGGAGCGTGGTTTTGATCTCGATCGTCTGATTCCAGTCGGATATTCGAACGGTGCGAACATCGCGGCGAATATGTTGTTCGAAGAAGCCTTGTTCAAACAAGCGATTCTGTTTCATCCGATGGTACCACGTCGTGGTGTGACGTTACCTGACTTATCAGACGTGCGCGTCTTCATCGGCGCCGGAAGCAATGACCCAATCTGTCCGGCTCAGGAAACGGAAGAATTATCAGCACTCTTGAAGCAAGCCGGTGCATCAGTCGACGTCACGTGGTCGAATCATGGTCACCAACTGGTCATGCCAACGATTGAAGCGGCAACGGATTGGCTGAAACATTAAAAAAAGGGCTGTCCCATCTCCTTCTTTCATAGAAGATGATGGGGCAGTCCTCTTTTCGTTTCAAGCAGGATGATCACTTTTTGGTCGAGAATAGACGATGAGCACACCACGCTCGACGAGCTGGAGGGCGAGCGTCTGTTTCACTTCTTCCGATGCTTTCGTCTGCGCAAGCTGCCGGTAGAGCAGGCGAAGTTCACGGCGCATCGTCTTACGGATCAGCCACATGCTATCAATCGTGGTACACCAACCGGTCACGGTTTCGTGTCCGATGTAATACTGGGTCTGACGTTCAAGATAACGAATCCACCACTCGTCACGCGCCATTTTTAGTACGACACCTGTGAGGGCAAGTACAAGGATGGCGAGGGGAATGCTTTCATATAAAGGAAGACGACTAATAATAGTACCAACATTCGTGACGAGGGCGAGCATCCCCCATCCTATGCATCCGATGACAAGCCAATATCCAAAGTTGAGAGTACTTCGATGTCGTAACGTCACTTTCGGCGTAAGCAATGAAGTGGCCATCAGAAACACCTCCTTGTTAAATAATCGAATTTTCCGACAATTTGTAGTTGTCCTTCTACTATAGTTACTTTTTCCCGAATCGTCTAGTCATTAGACATGGAAAATGTGTTTCTTTCTTGACGAAATTCGTGTACGCTAAATGTAGAAGTGAGCGGTTACATAAAGGGGGATATAAAGAAATGATGGATCAAGTGATTTGGATTGCTGTCGGTATCGTTGCCGTTGCAGTTTTCTCAGCATCGAGCGTCGCAGCGTACATGGGTGTCAAAAACCAAGAAGACTAATAATCGAAAGCGGCTCATCCCGGAAATCGGGATGAGCCGCTTTTTCGTTTAGTTATTTGCTGTCAAATCGGTTTTCAGCGCATAGGGTTTCAGCGCATCACTCCAGCGCAGGTAACCGCCACCGACGAGATGGAGTCCATCGTACGTCATCCGATTTTGCAGGTATCCCTGTTTATTCGTCAAGACAGGTCGCAAATCAACGAATGGAACATCCACCGATTGAGCAAGGTTTTGTAAATTTCGGTTCAACGCTTCGACGTCCCGATTGATTCGGACGGAATCCGAATACTTCGGTGCGACAGGAACGGTTGACTGAATGACGACGTCGATGTTATTTTTTCGAAGTGTCGTCACAATCGTCGTCATGTTCTCAGTGATTTGCGGAATCGGTGTATAGTGACGAATATCATTGATACCACCCATCAGGAAGACGCGTTTTGGTTTCATCTCGATGATCAAGTCGAGGCGAGTCAAAAAGCCTTCTGTCGTATCGCCAGGAATCCCGAAATTAATGATTGTCGGATCCTCCATCAAGATGCGCCAATCGGCAAAATTCGTCATCGAGTCACCTAACATGACAGCGTTCGCTGATTTTGGGTATCGATAAGTATGGAATAAACTATTCAAACGGACATAGTTCGGGTTCTTATCGTATTGGAATGTCGTGACTGGAGTCGTACTCGTTGCAGGTAAGACGCTTTCGAATAGTTCGAGAGGTTTACGTCCCAGTAACAATGCAAGGAGAACGACGTTCAAGACGACAGATAGAATCAGGAGTGTCTTTTTCATAAACATTCGTTCCTTTCGAGGGAGTATAAGGGGTAGTGTAACATGAATCGGAATCCGTGGTTTGATAATATTAAAGGTTTTCTTGTCATTTTCGTCGTCATCGGTCACATGCTGACAGATTTACGGTTTGATTATGATGGAAAATTACTCGAAACGGTCTATCTATTGATTTATTCGTTTCATATGCCATTATTCATTATTTTAAGCGGTTATTTCTTCCGCGAAAACAAGTATTTACGTGTCATCCAGCTTTTCGCGGTGTATTGTGTCTGGCAGATCTTGATCGGATCTTGGGCGACACTCGGGGAAGGAAACCCGATTTTCTCAGGAGAAAACATTGGAACGCATCTATTACGGCCATACTGGGCACTTTGGTATTTATTCGTCATGGTCGTCTGGTATATCGTGACGCCTTATGTCGTCCATTTACGCGGCTACGTCTGGTTCGGTCTCGCGTTCGCTCTATTATATGGTTTTGAGCTTGAGAATACAGGCTTCTTAGCACTTCGTAAGTTGATCATGTTCTATCCGTACTTCTTACTCGGAAACTATTTATCAGAACACGAATTCATCCGGATCTTTGAAATGCCGAAAAACTTTAAGCGACGGATGAACGTCCGCTTAATCGGTGGGATCACATTTGTGGTCGTCATGGGCTTTTTGTTATTTGAAGCGTGGCGTGACACACCACAAGAGATCGTTGATTTCGCGAATGCCTTCAAGCATCGTTTCCCTTATGTTGATCAATACGATAGCGATGCCTGGTTAGGTGTCATCAAACATAGTGTCATTTATTTCTTGTCAATTGCGGCTTCCCTTGGTTTCATGATGTTGATTCCGATGCGTCGCCTTCCGCTCATCACACGGGCGGGGGAACTCAGCCTCTATGTCTATTTGCTTCACGTCTTTTTCGTCATGGCGTGGCGCCAGTATGTGACGGAAGCATTCGTACCGCAACCGTGGCTAGCGTTACTGATCATGATTGGCGTTGCCTTGCTGATCGTCGGTATCATCATACACCCGCTCGTCGTTCGTGTCCTCCGTCCTTTGATTGAGATTGATATTCGTCCAATCGTCGAGAAACGGGAAGACCTTTCAAAATAAGACGGAATGCTTTACACTTTAAGATAGATGGATTACAAGACGAAGGGCGTGGAAGGAATGTCATATAATTTAAATAACGCAGACGGTGTCGTGAACGTCTCGCAACAAGTCATCGAGGTCATCGCAGGCGTAGCCGTTCAAGAAACGGAAGGGATCGCCTTCACAGCAGATGATTCAAAACTGCAAGAGAAACAGATGGTTAAACTCGTGAAGGTCGAGGATGTCGGCGGCGAGATTACGATCAGTTTGTCTGTTCATATCAAGTACGGAATGTCGATCATCAAGACGGCGGGGAAAGTGCAGGAACGGATTTCGCAAGACATGGAGAACATGCTCGCGTTCCAACCGAAAGCAATCAACGTCCGAGTGATTGGTCTCTTAAAAGGATAACAGGACGAAAAACACTTTGCTGAAATCGCAAGGTGTTTTTCTTTTTAAGTAAAACATTTGATAACGCTTGCAAAGAGATGAGAGAATTAGTAAAATTGTTTGTGAGGCAAGTGCAATCGTTTGCACAACGTGTCATTCGATTTCTTGCCTTTCATGGACGATGTATGAAAGGATGGATGTCGGATGGCACCAACGATCGAAGCGGTCATTTTTGATTTAGACGGCGTAATCACGGATACAGCAGAGTATCACTACTTAGCGTGGAAACAATTAGGAGAGGATTTGGATATCCCGTTCGACCGGGAATTCAATGAGACATTAAAAGGTGTCAGCCGGATGGATTCACTCGAGCGTATCCTTGCGCTTGGTGGAAAACAGGATGCTTTTTCGGAAGACGAGAAGCTAGCACTCGCTGCGAAGAAGAACGAACACTATGTCACATTGATCCAGCACATCTCTGAACAGGATCTTCTTCCTGGAATCACTGCATTCCTTGATGAAATCCGAAACGCTGGGCTGAAAATCGGGATGGCGTCCGCTTCTAAAAATGCGCTGATGGTCGTCGAGGCATTAAAGGTTCGACATTACTTCGATGACATCGTAGATGCTGCAACTGTTGCACAATCGAAACCACACCCTGAAGTGTTTCTCCGTGCTGCGGAAGCGCTCGACGTCGAACCAAGCCGTTGCATCGGTGTAGAAGATGCGACAGCGGGCATCACTGCCATCCACGCTGCCGGTATGTATGCCGTCGGCGTAGGACCGGAGTCGGCGCTCCATGAGGCAGACTATCGTGTCGATTCGACAGATTTGCTTTCCCTTGAGCAAATCCTGGCTAGTCGCTAACTGAGATTCATTCATTCCCTGATGATTGAATCGCAATCAACCTCTCTTTTCTTTTATGTGTCAGAAAAAGAAGTGATTTCCCTGAATCTCTTCTTTTTCAAAAAAATAACGCTCAGCCGTATGATGAACTGCTCCCTGTCAAGT
>NZ_DGYQ01000023.1:29776-152294 GCF_002396765.1 Exiguobacterium sp. UBA5002 | reverse complement strand
TTGACAGGGAGCAGTTCAAAAGACGCTGATTGATGCGGATTTTTGATTATTTCTTCAACAGTAGATAGATGAAGTACGGTGCTCCAATCAAGGCGACGACGATCCCAGCCGGTACACCGTCTGGTCCTGCGATGTTGCGTCCGATCGTATCAGCGAACGCAAGCAACCAGCCGCCGAGTAAGAGGGCAATCGGTAGGAAGAACTGATGTCGTGGTCCAACGAGCGCGCGGGCGATATGTGGCGCCATCAGACCGATGAAGGAAATCCCACCTGTGACAGAGACGGCAGCAGCGGCAAGCGCGACGGCTGTCAACAAGAGTTGGATCCGTTCTTTTTCAATCGCGACGCCAACACCGATTGCGACCGGTTCATTCAAGGCAAGTAGATTGAGCTTATTCGCCTTATAGAACGTCAGCGGAATCAAGACGAGTAACCACGGCAAGAGCGAGTAAACGAAGATCCAGTCTGTTCCCCAGATGTTACCGGCGAGCCACTTCGCGATGAAGTCGACCTTTTCACGACGCGTCGATGAAATCAGGATGACCATGATTCCAGACAGTGCCATCGAGAAGCCGACACCGGTCAAAATCAAGCGGATCGGTTGGAGTCCTTGTACACGGTCGTACGAGAACAGGTAGATCGCTGTCGCGGTGACGAGTGCACCGAAGAAGGCAGCGATCGGTAACAGATAGATGAATGACCCGACATCGGTCGGGAAGTACAGGAAGAACAAGGCGACGGCGACGCCAGCTCCCGTGTTGATGCCGATGATACCGGGATCAGCGAGTTCGTTGCGTGTGATGCCTTGTAAGATTGCACCTGATAAGGCAAGTGCCATTCCCGCCATGACGGTGATGAGCAGTCGGGGTAAGCGGAGCGAATAGAGGACGAACTCCTCTTTGAACGAACCGTTTCCAAGTAACGTCGGTAGTAAACGATCATACGAAAGGGAAGCAGGTCCAAGACCGATGCTGACGACGAGTGTTGCGATCAATAGTGCCAGTAACGTCCAAAACGTCAGTTGCTGGCGACGGCGTAAACGAGATTCCATCATGAGAAAGCACGCCCTCCTTTCCGAACGATTAAGAGGAAGAATGGTAGCCCGAGCATCGAGACGATTGCGATGACCGGCGTCTCATAGGGTGCGTACAGCGTCCGTCCGATCGTATCGGCAAGCAACATGAACGTTGCGCCAAAGATCGCGGTCATCGGCAGGATGAACCGATAGTCCGTCCCGACGATCGCGCGGACGATATGCGGAATCATCAGCCCGATGAATGCCATGTTCCCGACGAGGGCTACGGCAGCACCAGCAAGCAAAATGACAACGACGTAAAGCACCGCCTTGATCCGCTGGATGTTCTGTCCGAGTCCGAGCGCGACTTCTTCCGAAAGACTGAGGATCGTCAATTGCCGCGAGAAAATGAACGCAATCACGATGCCGATCGCGATGACCGGCGCGATGACTTGTAGTTGTCCCCATGTCGACCCGACGAGTCCCCCGGACGTCCATTGTGAGACATCTTGGGCAATCTTGAAGTAGATCCCGATTCCTTCTGCAATCGCGTATAGAAACGCTGAGATCGCGGAACCGGCAAGGACGATCCGGAGCGGTGAGAAGCCGCCTTTTTTCGAAGCCCCAATTCCAAAGACAAGTGCTGCCCCGAGTGCTGCTCCGACGAAACACGCGATCATGATCCCGAAGTAGTCAATTTTCGGGAACAGGACGATGACGAGCGCCAGTGCCGCATTCGCTCCTGCCGTCAGACCGAGCAGACCAGGATCGGCGAGGGGATTACGTGTCATGGCTTGCATGATGGCACCTGAGACACCGAGTGCCGCTCCGACGAGGATTGCTGCCAGTTCCCTTGGCAAGCGGATTTCCTGAACGATTTTTGCTTTTTCATTCAACGGTCCGAACGTCAAAGCGTTCCAGACTTCGCGCATCGTCGTATCGGCGGCACCGAACGTCATCGCGATCCAGAACATCCCGAAAAAGAGGACGAGACCGAGTGTGATTTTAATGCCGAACGGAATTCGACCAGCTGACATGAATGTCGCCTCCATTTCTGATTCAGTGAGTGAGCCACAAAAAAAGGGAGGAATCCCGCAGGTTCCCTCCCTTATTCATTATGCGCCAAGGAAACTTTTCTTGAAGAACTCGAGTTGACGTTCGAGTGTGAGCGGATCGTTGAAATAGAACTCCTTCGAATCGACTTCGAAGACACGATCGTTTTTGACGGCTGGAATGTTCTTGAACGTATCCGTTTTCGTGAATGAGTTGTCCGCTTCCGCACTCTTACTGAAGACGAGGTAGTCGCCTGCGTATTCAGGAAGGACTTCTGGTGACAATGCGTAGTATCCGTCTTTTAATGCCATCTTCGTGACTTTATCCGGCATTTTCAATTTCATTTCCTGATAGAGAATCTCTGTTCCACGACCCCAGTTATCGCCGAATACGTAGAGTTGTTTATCGAAGCTTTCGATGACAGACACAGTAGCATCTTCACCGATTTTTGCTTTGATGTCTTTACCGGCAGCAGCAGCACGTGTTTTGAAGTCTTTGACCCAGTCGCGTGCTTCTTGCTCTTTGTTGAGCAATTTACCGATTTCGATGTGTTGCGTCAAGTAGTCGACTTTTCCGTATGTGTACGTGACCGTCGGAGCGATTTTTTTGATTTTGTCGAGGTTTTTCGTTGTCGAGTAGCCGATGATCAAGTCAGGATCGAGTTCGATGATTTTTTCAACGTTCTCTTCCGAAACTTCCGTGACATCTTTTAGTTTATCGAACTTCGGATTCGCTTTTGACCACGAATCGACACCAACGACAGGAACGTCTAGTGCCATGACGTTACCAGCGAACCCAGCGAGGACGACGACACGTTTTGGATGAGCTGGAACTTTAATGTCACCATTCTCCGATTTGTACGTGATCGTTTCGTTTTTCGACCCAGACGCTGCGTCGTCTTTTTTCTCCGTATTGCCACACGCTGCGATGACGAGCGTGAGAATGAGTAGAACCGGTAAAAGTAGTTTCTTCATGATTCAATCTCCCTTGATTAAGTTGTAGGTGATACACATCGGCTTGTTCGTCCGCGGATCGCGTCCGATTTCAGCATCGATATGGAATACTTCTTGTAAGACGTCTTTTGCGATGACTTCCTCACACGTTCCGGCTTTGACGACTTCACCGTTTTTCATGGCGATGATATAGTCAGCGAACCGTGCCGCTTGATTCAAATCATGCAGGACCATGACGATCGTCCGTCCTTCGGTCCGGTTGAGATGCTCGAGCAGTTCAAGCACCTCGAGTTGGTGGGCGAGATCAAGATAAGTCGTCGGTTCATCGAGGAAGATGATATCCGTCTCTTGGGCGAGTGCCATCGCAATCCAGACCCGTTGACGTTGACCACCCGACAGCGCATCGACCGGACGGTGTTTGAATGCCATCGTATCCGTTGCTTCGAGTGCCCAATCGATGATCTCGTAATCGTGTTTCGTCAAGCGTCCGAATCCTTTTTGGTACGGGAAACGACCGTATGAGACGAGCTCTGCGACCGTCAGACCACTTGCGCTCTCTGGAGTTTGTGGCAGAATAGCCATTTTCCGGGCAAGTAGCTTCGTGCTTTCCTTGGCGATATCAAGACCATCGAGCAATGCACGTCCTGATTGATGAGGAATGATTCGTGTCATCGCTTTCAATAAAGTCGATTTGCCACATCCGTTCGCCCCAATGATCGTCGTGATTTGTCGATCGGGAATTTGGACGGACAAGTCTTTGACGATGGGACGATCACCGTAGCCGATATTGATTTCTTCTGTTGCTAGACGTACCATACGCGACGACTCCTTCGTTGTTCTTTCCATTTTCAATGATAATGATTATCACTATCGTCTCATTAACCATACCAGTCCTGTAAAAACGCTGTCAACATTTTTTCTTGTGTTCAAGAGATGTTCACGTTATCATGAGGGAGTGAGAATGATAATCAATCGTAATCAAAGACGAGGAGTGAGTGAGATGAGGGAACAGGAGTTGTTCGACGTAACGATCATCGGCGGAGGACCTGCAGGGTTATATTCGACGTTCTATAGTGGTCTTCGGGGCATGAAGACGAAATTGATCGAGTATCAAGCAGAACTCGGAGGAAAATTGCACGTTTATCCGGAAAAGATGATCTGGGACGTCGGCGGACAGCCACCGATCACTGGTGAAAAACTCATGGCTCAACTCGTCGAACAAGGACTGACGTTCCAACCGACTGTTCAATTGAATGAAAAGATCATCTCGATCGCAAAAGACGTCTTCGGCAACTTCGTCTTAGAAGCAGAATCGGGTCGGATCCATTATTCGAAGACAGTCATCGTCGCGGTAGGCGGCGGCATCCTCAATCCACAAAAATTAAAAGTCGAAGGTGCGGAACGCTTTGAAGTGTCGAACTTGAACTATACGGTCAAATCGATTGAACGCTTTAAAGGAAAGACCGTCATCGTCTCAGGTGGTGGGAACTCGGCGATCGACTGGGCGAATGAGCTCGAACCGGTCGCGAAAAAAGTCTACGTCACGTATCGCCGGGATTGTTTCTCGGGGCACGAGGCGCAAGTCGATCAGCTCGTTAAAAGTTCTGCTGTCTGTCTCCTTAATACGACGATTCACAAGCTGATCGCAAGTCCTGATCATCAACGGATCGCATCGGTCGAATTGATCGACTGTCAAACAGAGGAAATCGTTGAGATTCCAATTGATGAAGTCATCATCAATCACGGCTACGAGCAGGATGCGGCACTGCTTGACGCGTGTGATCTCGATATCGCACGGGTCGATGACTTCTATATCGCGGGTAACGCGGCGAGCGAATCGAGTGTACCGGGTCTATATGCTGCCGGAGATATTCTTTCGCACGACGGGAAGGTCCACTTGATCTCAGGTGCCTTCCAAGATGCGGCGAACGCTGTCAACCGGGCGAAACGCTTCATCGAGCCGGAAGCGCCAAAAGTGGCGATGGTCTCGTCACACAACGAAGTCTTCAAAAAACGCAATCGGGCGTTGATTGAGGAACGCGTTAATCAACAATCTTGAATAATGTTTAAACGTCCAAAATGCTTGGAAACAAGCGGATTTTGGACGTTTTTTTGTATGAATTTCATTTTTGTACTATAACAGAACGATTTGACAACGTACTGTATTTAGGACAAAATTCTACTTATGTTCCACTACATGTAGGATACAAGTAAGACGGATGTATAAGGAGGAAGGGTATGACAACTACGAAACGTAAGCCAATTGGCCTTGCCTGGCAAATTTTAATCGGCTTGATTCTCGGGATCACAGTCGGTGGTGTATTTTATGGGAATCCCCATGTCGCGGAGTGGCTTAAGCCAATCGGTGACATCTTTATCCGGATGATGAAAATGATCGTCGTTCCGATCGTCTTCACGACAATCGTTCTCGGTGTCTCATCAGTCGGTAGTCCGAAAAGTCTCGGACGTCTTGGCGTCAAGACACTCGGTTACTTCACGATCGTGACGATGATCGCAATCTTCACGGGGCTATTCGCAGCCAATCTGATTGAACCGGGTGCTGGTATTAATATGTCGACACTTGATAAAACGGACATCTCGACATATGTTGAAACGGAAGAGACGACAAAAGACGCAGGGCTCGTCGACAAGATCGTCAACATCGTCCCGACGAACATCTTGGACGCGATGGTCCGCGGTGACATGCTTGCCATCATTTTCTTCTCGGTCTTATTCGGACTCGGTGTTGGTTTCGCAGGAGAGAAAGGCCAACCGGTCGTTCGTTTCTTCGAAGGTGTCGCAGCGGCGATGTTCAATCTCGTCAACATCGTCATGAAGTTCGCGCCAATCGGTGTCTTCGCCCTGATCGGTGTCACGGTCTCGACGTTCGGGATTGAGTCGCTCGGTTCATTGTTTAAACTAATTGCGACATTATACGTCACAGCGCTTCTCTTCATGGTCATCGTCTTCGGCGGCATCATGAAATGGGTTGGTGTTCGGGTCTCAGACTTCGTCCGCGTCTTCAAGGATGAATTGCTCTTGACGTATTCGACGGCATCGTCCGAGACGGTACTGCCGCGCGTCATGGAAAAACTCGAACGGATGGGCGTTCCGAAATCAATCGTTAGCTTCGTCGTACCGACGGGTTATTCGTTTAACCTCGATGGATCAGCGCTCTATCAAGCGCTCGCTGCCTTGTTCATCGCACAGATGTACGGTATTGATCTCTCGATCGGAACACAACTGACACTTGTCTTCGTCTTGATGCTGACATCAAAAGGAATGGCTGCCGTTCCTGGCGTCTCCTTCGTTGTTTTGCTCGCGACACTCGGTACGGTCGGTATCCCGGCAGAAGGACTTGCCTTCATCGCGGGGATTGACCGGATCATGGATATGATGCGCTCGGTCGTCAACGTCACAGGAAACACGCTCGCTTCACTCGTCATCGCGAAGTGGGAAGGTGTCCTGGACGAAGACCAACTCGAGACATTCATGTCGACAGAAGGTAAAAAAGACGACATCCGCAGTGCGTGATTGTCGTAAGTATGGGGAAGGACTGAATCGTCAGTCCTTCTTTTTCGTTTGCGAAAATGGATTAGGTAGTTACTCGTCATTGGTATTGTTGCAGTCTGTATCGTACAATTTTACTTAGCAAGATTTGAAAGAGCTTAGAGTCCCACCATTGGACTCGGGATTTATGGCTATCAAGAAACAGTACATACACCGTGGTCGAGATTTAGTATTTATTAGAGAGAGGTGAGGGAATACGATGGAACGACAAGACGTGCCCGCTTGGGTACTGGCACTCGAACAGGAACATCTCGAGTTCATCCGGAAGTTCGTCTTGAGCTCTGGTTCGTTGAAGGATATGGCAACTGCCTATCAAGTATCCTACCCGACCGTCCGGGCGAAGTTGAACCAGTTGATCGAGCGGATTGATTCGATGCAGCAGGAAGATGTCGAATTCGTCAACATGATCAAGAACTTGGTCTTAGATGAACGGTTGAGTCTCGATGTGGCGAAGACGATCATCGATTCCTACCGCAAGGGTCAAGCGAAAGAATAAACCAAAAAACGAGATTCCCGTCTGACGGAAATCTCGTTTTTTTATTGCTTGTCGTTCTTTTTGTCCTGTTCCTTCTTGATCATCTTCTTTGCTGCTGCGCGGAAGCGGAAGATCAAGTAGAGACGGTAGAAGTCGATTGCGGCAAACAACGTCAGCAGGATCGTCCAGAAGTTAAAGACAGTTCCTGCTTCGACCGAGTTGTTGTAGGCGAGGAACATGAAGAGAATACCGAATATGGCATAGAACACTGCCATGAAGTTCGAGCTTTGACGCATGAAAACACGACCTTTCGTAAATTAAGACATCGCGTAGATGGCGAGTACGACGATTCCGTTGTTAAAGACATGGATGGCGATCGGAGCAATGATCCGGCGCGTCTTGACGAAGACGAGCGAGAAGACGAAACTCATCGCGACATAGATTAAAAATTTGTTGTCTTGGTGGATCAGTCCGAACAAGGCACCCGTCAAGATGAAGCTGAAGAAGAAACCGAGCTTCGAGGAGAGATTGCCGAACAGGATATGCCGGAACAAGAACTCTTCCATGATCGGTCCGAGCAAGACGACCATGACTTGCAGGAGTGGGATGACTTGGATTGCTTGGATGATCTGATCCGTATTTTGCGATTTCGCGACATTCTCGATCCCGCCTGCCATCCAGGCATCGATCAAGTTGACACCGATCAAGAGCGCATACAAGAGAACGATCCCGATTCCGATCCATTTCAACGTATCCATCGGATCGGTTTGACGTCCCTCTGCCTTCCACTTCTGCCAATCGGGACGCAGGCAGTAGTAAGAGACGATGACGGCGACCGTGAAGCCGATCGCAAGCCACCAACCGGCGACGTCAGCAATGACGTTTTTCGGAAGGAAATACTGGAACGAACCCGGAACCAATTGGACGATCAGATAGATGATGATCGGGATGACGTGACGCTTTTGCCACTTCTCCGCCATCACGAAAGGCAGACTGATTGGATTTTTCATCGTACAGGACACAACTCCTTTGTAATGAAGGTACTGTCCCGATTGTAACAAACAAACGGTCTTGGCGCACGATTGACGATGATTCAAAGGTGTCGATTTCGGGAAAACGGATAAAGGTTCAGGCTTGAATTCAGAAGAGAAAGCGTATAAGATAAAAATATGTTAGCACTCAACGAAAGTGAGTGCTAAAAAAACAGTCATTTTCAAGGAGGATGTTTCGCATGTTAAAACCACTTGGTGATCGCATCGTGATCGAAGTCGTTAAAAAAGAAGAAACAACACTCGGAGGAATCGTTCTTCCTGGGTCAGCGAAAGAAAAACCACAAGAGGGTAAAGTCGTCGCTGTCGGTACAGGCCGTGTGACAGAACAAGGCGTACGTGTACCACTTGAAGTGAGTGTCGGAGATCACGTCATCTATGCACAATATGCCGGTTCGGAAGTCAAAGTCGACGGCAATGAATACTTAATTTTACGCGAAAGCGATATTTTGGCAGTAGCCGAGTAATTCAGTTAATCATCTAAAGGGGGATTTCAGTCATGGCAAAAGACATTTTATTCAGTGAAGAAGCACGTCGGGCAATGCTCCGCGGGGTCGATGCATTAGCGGACGCAGTCAAAGTCACGATCGGACCAAAAGGACGTAACGTCGTTCTCGAGCGGAAGTTCGGTTCACCACTCATCACGAATGATGGTGTGACGATCGCGAAAGAAATCGAACTCGAAGATCACTTCGAGAACATGGGTGCAAAACTCGTCGCAGAAGTTGCCTCAAAAACGAATGAGATCGCAGGGGATGGTACGACAACAGCGACAGTCCTCGCACAAGCGATGATTCGGGAAGGTCTCAAAAACGTCACAGCGGGCGCAAACCCGATGGTCATCCGTAAAGGAATCGAAAAAGCGGTTCGTCGCGCTGTCGAAGAGTTGCATACGATCGCAAAACCAATCGAAGGTAAAGAAGCAATCGCCCAAGTCGCAGCGATCTCAGCAGCGGACGAAGAAGTCGGTCAATTGATCGCAGAAGCGATGGAACGTGTCGGTCAAGATGGTGTCATCACGATCGAAGAATCACGCGGCTTCACGACAGAACTCGATGTCGTTGAAGGGATGCAGTTCGATCGTGGTTACGCGTCACCATATATGATCACGGATTCAGACAAGATGGAAGCGGTCCTTGAGAACCCGTACATCCTCGTCACGGACAAAAAGATCTCAAACATCCAAGAGATTCTTCCAGTCCTCGAGCAAGTCGTCCAACAAAACAAACCACTTCTCATCATCGCAGAAGACGTCGAAGGCGAAGCACTCGCGACACTCGTCGTCAACAAACTTCGTGGTACGTTCAACGCGGTAGCAGTTAAAGCACCAGGCTTTGGTGACCGCCGGAAAGCGATGCTTGAGGACATCTCGATCGTCACAGGTGCAGAATTGATCACAGAAGACCTCGGTCTTGATCTGAAAGAAACACAAATCACGCAACTCGGTCGCGCGTCGAAAGTCGTCGTCTCAAAAGACAACACGACAATCGTCGAAGGTCACGGACACGGGGATTCGATTGAAGCACGTGTCGGTACGATCCGTGCGCAAATCGAAGAAACGACAAGCGACTTCGATCGTGAGAAATTACAAGAGCGTCTGGCGAAACTCGCAGGCGGCGTAGCCGTCGTCAAAGTCGGGGCAGCAACCGAGACGGAACTGAAAGAACGCAAGCTCCGGATTGAAGATGCACTCAACGCGACACGCGCAGCGGTCGAAGAAGGAATCGTAGCAGGAGGGGGAACAGCCCTCATTCACGTCACGAAAGCCGTCGAATCGATTCTGTCGGTCTCAACAGGCGACGAAGCAACAGGTGTCAACATCGTTCTTCGCGCACTCGAAGCACCACTTCGTCAAATCGCGGAAAACGCGGGTCAAGAAGGTTCAGTCATCGTCGAACGTCTCAAGCATGAAGCGCCAGGAATGGGCTACAATGCGGCAACAGATGAGTATGTCGACATGATCGAGACAGGAATCGTCGACCCAGCGAAAGTAACGCGTTCAGCACTTCAAAACGCAGCGTCGGTTTCAGCGATGTTCTTAACAACAGAAGCCGTCATCGCCGATAAACCAGAACCAGCCGGATCTGCTCCTGCAATGCCTGATATGGGCGGCATGGGTGGAATGGGCGGAATGATGTAAGACATTTCATCTAAAAGTACCGAATCCTAGTAAATAGGGTTCGGTACTTTTTGTTTGCGATAGTATACTTAATAGTTGAAAGAATTACATAAGCACCACTCATCAGTTTAGAAATACAGATAATGAAAGAGGAGACGTCAAGTGAATGAAATTTTAAAAGGTATAGTAACATCGGGTACACTCATCGTCGCAATCGGCGCTCAAAATGCGTTCGTCCTTAAACAAGGTTTACTTAAAAACAATATTTTCTGGGTGGCGCTAGTATGTTTTTTATGCGATGTGTTATTGATGTGTGCGGGCGTACTGGGAGTTGGTACCGTCATTAAGAATAATACGTTTGCAAATGTTGGTCTTGCGATTGTCGGAGGACTATTTCTTCTCTTGTATGGATTTAAATCTTTTCGTAGTGCATTTTCGTCATCACATACAATGGGTGTTTCAACAGATTTTAAAATCATGCCTATTCATAAAACGATCTTACTCACATTAGCGATTACACTTTTAAATCCACATGTCTACTTAGATACGGTTGTCATCATCGGTGGTATAGCTGGAACTTTGACATTTGATCAAAAAGTCAATTTCTTGATCGGAGCTTTGATTGCCTCATTTGTTTGGTTTTTTGGATTAGGATATGGATCGAGATGGCTCATTCCTGTTTTTAAACAACCAAAAGCGTGGAAAGTATTAGATTTTGGAATAGGATGCTTAATGTTCTGGCTATCGTATCAATTGATTCAGTTTGCTTTAGAAAAAAGTTAAAAAGATCTTTAAAGGACTAAGGAGCAACTGCAAAATATGAAGGACGATGAGGTTTTATATTTAGTTGAGCAGATGTCTGAGGAAAAGTACTTCTATCAGGAAGAATCGAAGTGCTATACGAACGAAGGCTCACCATCAGACACCGCTTATGAAAAAGTTCGTCATTTTAGGGACGCGAATATGCTTCCGAGATTGAACACGTTACTCGACAAAGTGAAACAAGCAGAACAAAAACAACATCTTTATTTTATGATTGGAACGATTGGTGAGAATTCGGGAGATGTTCGTGCAGGGATGTTATTGCTTGAGAAACTGGAGCAAGAAACAAAGCTGAGTCTTCTTGAAAGTATCTTAGAAGAAATAGCAAAACAACGATGCATTCATAATACAGAACGAATTGTAAAATACATAGACGATTCTCGGTCGTCTGTTCGAGAGGCTGCGATTCAAGCATTGCGAGTCTGTCGAGATGAGATAGCAGAGGATGCATTAATTCGTTTGATTACGACATCAAATAACTCTTTTGATATCATGAGTGCTAATTTTGTTTTAGCCACGATTGGAACAGAGCGAGCCGTTCCTTATTTGACTCCTTTATTGGATCATTCTCGAGGAGATGTGAGACATTCGGCTTTAGCTGCACTAAGTAACCTTGGTGATAAAGCACATCTCCCGATTTTTGTGAACGGATTAGAAGATAGATCCGGCAATGTTAAGGAATATGCATTAGTCGCAATCGAGCGACATGGTGATGAAGTAGCGATTGAACTGGTAATCAAACGTTTACAAATATTATTGAAGCGAAAGCGAAAGCGACAGATACAGACAGATGAAGTCATAATCGCTCTTCGATTTTTATATCGATACCAGCATTCCTCTCAGGCGATTCCTAAACTATTTCATTGGATCATTCAAACAAAAAAAGAACTTTTGTTTGACGAAGAATGGCGATGGTTCGAAGATCATTTTACTTATTCTTGATGTGGCTAACGATAAACAAAAAAAGCCTGACCATTCATTAGAAGTGAACAGTCAGACTTATTCATTATGAAAGTGAGACACGATGTGATTAGTTCAGCTCATTCTCCTCAATAATCTTATCCGACAGCTTTAACTGCTCACTCACATCCTTCACTTGATTTCGGCAGTACTTCATCTCGACCTTTTTCTCAGTCGATACATCATAGCAGATACCTTCGCCAGATGCTTTCGTCAAATCCGCTTCATAGTAATAGTCCTTGTAGCGGAACGAACCATCATGGAAGCCCGTCAGATTCGGTTGATCATCGACGAGGGATTGACCCATCATATAGGACGTTTTGAGATTCAACAAATCAATGATCGTTGGTGCGATATCGATCTGTCCGCCATTCTCTTTCATGACCCGACCGGTTTGCTGGTCGGGTTTTTTGATGAAGAGCGGGATGCGGCGCTCGAGTTCAAAGGCAGCAACGGGAGACGATACATCTGCCTTTTTGCGCATCTCACTGCCTTCATTGACGAGTCCACTATCGTGATCGCCATAAAAGATGACGAGCGACTGATCCCAAAGATCCCGTTGTTTCAACTCATCAATCATCTTTCCGACACCGGTGTCGACGTAATGGACGGTCTGGTAATACCGTTTCAACATTGGATCCTCATATCCGGACAGATCAAGCGTCTGATCTTCCTTGTCGATTTCATACGGTGTATGACTCGTCAACGCGACTAAAAACGAGAAGAACGGTTCTTGCAGCGTCTCCATGTGATCAATCGATTCGAGGAAGAACTGCTGATCGTTCAGCGCTATGCCGATCTTTTTTTCTTTTGAATAATCATTTTGGCTGAAGAAGTGCTTAAAACCGATGTTCTTGTAAACATCGTCACGATTCCAGAAACCTTTTTCGTAAGCGTGCATTGCTGCCGTATCGTATCCGTTCTTCTCAAGTAACGCAGGTAGCGGCTCAAATTCATTCGTCGGATATTGCGTATAAACGGAACCTGATTTCAACGGGTAAAGCGATGTGTTCGTGATGAACTCAGCGTCCGAAGTTCGTCCTTCATGTGTCTGGTGGTAAAACGACGAGAAGTAGAGCGATTCCTTTTTCAACTGATTCAGGTTCGGCGTTACTTCTTCGCCATTAATGGTCTGGTCGATGACAGAAGCCTGGAACGACTCGAGTTGCACTGAAATGATGTTCGGTGTCTTTTTCGCACCGGTTGGATTCGTCTGCTCCTTTTGGTTGATGCGCTGTTGCTCCTGAGCCGTCAATCCGTCGCTCGGTCGCCCGGTCACGCCTTTGAAAGCGTCCCACCCGTGATAACCCCAAAAGCCGAACAGGTAGTAGTCACGCATATCGGAGATTGTTGCCGTCGGTTGACGATCTTCCGTTAGCGTCCGGTACGTCAGCAGCGAGGCAGACAAAATAATGCCACTGACTGCAAGGAGTCCAGCTGTCCGGCGTCGTGTTTGCGCTGTCGTTACCTCCGGTCGTTTGCGGAAGACAAAGAGCAGTACCATGAAAATCAAACTATCAGCGAACAAGAGGAAGTCTTGCGGTACGATCAAGGCAGTGAAGCCGCTACTGACGTCACTCATCTGCGTCATCTGTGAGAGGAGCGAGACGGAGAGGAAGTCCTCGAAGTAACGGTAGTACCACATGTCGGAAGCCAGCAGAAAACTGTGTGCCAGCAGTAGACCGAGCCAGACCCAGCGGCGTTTATTCCACGGAATCAGTAACGTCCAGCTCGACAGGATCAGCATCCCGGCCAGGTTCATGAGTGTTAAATGGAGCGAAAGATCGGTTTTTGTAAAATAACTAAATAGCATGAACTTTAGCATGCCAAGTAACAGATAAAGGGTATAGCGAATCGCCATGGTCAGTACTCCTTACGTGTGTCGTCAATCGGTCTTTACCCTAAACGGCAAATCGAGGAACGCATAGATGTGGGAAGTATACAATCTGAAGGTGAAATGGCGATTGTTTCTGAATCAGGCAAAAATAGAACTATTACCAAGACAGGAAGTCATGTTCGCTCGTTTCATGAATTAATCGAGGAATTGGTTTGAATTTCCTCTTGAATTCAAACAATTGACGTTAATTTGCGCGGAAAGCGGGAATAGAAAGCGTGTACGTCCATCGTCCGTCACTGTCTTTTAAAAAAGGAGCGAAGTCATGTCAAACGTGAAACTAGCGGTCATCTATTACAGCGCAACCGGAACGAACCATCAACTTGCCTCATGGGCAAAAGAAGCGGGAGAAGCAGCAGGGGCGGAAGTCCGTCTTGCGAAAATCAAGGAGACAGCCCCAGCAGAAGCGATCGCTTCGAACCCATTGTGGCAAAAGCATGCGGAAGCCACACGTGATATCGAAGAAGCGACACCGGATCTGCTCGACTGGGCAGATGCGATTATCTTTAGCGTCCCGACACGTTACGGTCATGTTCCAGGACAATTCCAACAGTTCCTCGACACGACAGGCGGACTGTGGGCACAAGGCAAACTCGTCAATAAAGTCGTCAGTGCGATGTCGTCGGCACAGAATCCGCATGGCGGTCAGGAAGCGACTGTTCTCGCAGTTTATACGACGATGTTCCACTGGGGTGCAATCGTTGCGGCACCAGGTTATTCGGATCCTGTCTTGTTCGCAGCGGGCGGAAATCCATATGGTACATCGGTCACTGTCGACCAAGACGGTAACATGGTTGAATCCGTCGAACCAGCCGTGCGCCATCAAGCGAAACGGACGGTTGAAGTGGCAAGCCGTCTTAACTCATAACATTACCTAATTCAAAAAGCGCCGAAATGCTGATTCGCATTCTGGCGCTTTTTCGTATGCATCATGTATGTTGTGTCAACGGAAGTTCGACTGTGAACGTCGAGCCTTGTCCTTCGATCGACTCGACATGGATTTCTCCATCATGTCCACGCGCAATTTCGCGACAGATCGAGAGCCCAAGACCAGTACCGCCGATTTGACGAGTATCCGAGTTGTCGACACGATAGAATTTTTGAAACAGGTTACTCATCGCGGAAGCTGGAATTCCGATGCCCTCATCTTGAATCGCGACGGTGACACGTGACGCGTGTCTCGTCAGTTGGATATCGATCGTTCCACCAGCTGGTGAGTATTTGATCGCATTGTTGATCAGGTTACTGAACAATTGACGAATCTTCTTCGCATCCCCTTCGACGATCAGCGGTTCGACGTTTCGGAATATTTCAATCGCGTGGGAAGAAGACGACAGGCTATGCAACTGTTTCAAATCACGAATCATCGCGACGATATCGAACGGTGCCATCTCGTATTCCTGGCGGTTCGCTTCCATCCGTTGCAGGTCGAGGAAGTCATTGATCAACAGCGAGAGGCGTTCTGTTTCCGAATGGACAGCTTCGAGATACTTCTTCTGTCGCTTCGGTGGCAGGTCACGCTGAATCATCAGCTCAGTAAAGCCATAGATCGACGAGAGTGGTGTCCGCAGTTCGTGCGAGATCGTCGAGACGAGTTCGTTTTTGATCCGGTCAATCTCGACTTCATTCGTCACGTCACGTAAGACGAGTAGAATCCCGCGGAATTGTCCACCATAATGAATGCTCTCGGAATACGTCTTGATGAAGCGTCGCTCGTGATCGATCGAGAAGGTGATTCCTTCACCGATTTCACGCTGAACGAACGTCTTTTTCAAGTAACGTTCGAATTCCGGTAGTTGGTCGACGCGATGCTTGAGTTGAACGATGGACGGAGTGATGTTCATCAGTCCGTTCTCATCGAGACTTTCATCAACTGGGTGATCGAACAGGTCAAGCAACGGTCGGTTGATCAATTGAATATCGCCTTCAGGTTCGATATAGACGATCGATTCACGGATTGAGTTCAATAGTCGCGCCGTTTTTTCCCGTTCGCGTTCAATCTCGTCGAACGTCCGCATTCGCAAGAGTGACAATGCCAGTTGGCGCGCGAAGGCGGCTAATTCTTCCTGCTCGTAACGATCAAACCGATCCTGATCGCGGGACAAGAAGATATAGGCGATGATTTCATTTTGACTTGGATCAAGAACCGGTGTGACAGCGCGTGCGACTTCGTCCTCGAACTGTGTATGCGGTCGTCGATCTTGTCGCGACTCACGCAATAACGGCTCAATCGTTGGCATCCAATCCTCGACTGTGAGCGGTGTCTGTGGATAAAAGACGATATCGATGACTTTTGTTCCTTCTTTAAAGATCAGTGCGCCTTGATTAGACTGCGTGATCTCAACCATCTTTTGGATGACAGAAGGATAAGCGCTGATGCTATCGCGCGACGCCAGTGTCTCCGTCAATTGATTCCGTAGACGCAAGTGGGACTCGTTCCGTTGCGTCAGTTTTAAGGCATCTTCGAGATTGACGTTCGTTGACATCAATTGGTGTTTGTTTTCAATCAAAGCTGTCGCCATCTGATGGAACGATTTACTCAATTCACCAATCTCGTCAGCACGGTTGAGTGGAATCAACGGTAACGTATGCTCACCGCTTGCAAGAAGTTTACTCTCCTTGCTAAGAAGATGGATCTGTCGCGTCGTCCGTTCGATGAACGGGCGGACGATCAGCAAGATGACGAGGAACAACACGATCAGATTGACGAGCCAAATCCACTCGGCATACTTCGCTTGGGTGACGAGTTGTTCCTTTGCACCAAGTTCTTTCGCACGGAGACTACTCCGGTAGTTCGTGAACGTACTCTCCATCGTGTTGATACTTTTACGCATCGTCTCACTGTTTGAGGCATTCATCTTGAATTTCCGATTCGGGTCCCGTGGTACTTCTGGCATCATCGCCTTCAGACTTGGCATCTGCAAGAAACGTTCGTCAATCGTGCCTGACTGCTTCGCTTGGACATATTTAATCAGGCTTGGCATGACGAAGTTCGTATAAGAGTTATAGAGCGACCGAATATCAGACGCATAGATTTGATCCGCTTTGTAGAGACGATTTTTCTCAAACCAAGCGGTCTGTTGTTCAAGCGATGCTTTTTTTTCATCGATCACGTCAAGAACGGCGTCATCACCGAAGACGATATAGCCCCGCATCTCGTATTGAAGGGACTGCCAATCGTCCCAAAGTTTCGTCGCTCGATCTTCACGTAAGCTGATCGCATCGAGCTCTTGTTTCGCATCCGTGACTTGATGGTTCGTATAAAAATAAGCAGCCAGGGAAGAGATCGATAGTGTAATAAGAATGAGATAAAACGACGACATGATCTGTCGGCTGATCTTTTGATTGAACCATTTTCGCATATGGATTATGGATGCTCCTTTGTGTATGTAAATTAAGCGTCGATTAGATGTATTACGTTGGAATATTTGTTACCGTAATCGTACATTTTTTAGACGAATAAATATAGTCATAATGCTTAAAATATCTTCAAAGTAAGAGATTCAGGTTCACAAAGAAAACAAAGAACGACAAAAAAAGCAGAACGGGATCTTACTCCCATCCTGCTTCGATGCCTATTAATGATGTTCAACGACGATCTTCCCAATCGTTTTTCCGCTCTCGACGAGACGGTGTGCTTTTTTTAGATTGTCGGCGTTCATGCCGATCAATGTCTGTGTCACCGTCGTCTCAAGTGTATGCTCTTCGATCCATGCTGCGACTTGTGTCAGAATCTCATGTTGACGGATCATGTCCTCTGTCGCAAACAGCGGACGGGTGAACATGAACTCCCAGACGAACGTCGCACTCTTTTGTTGGAGCGCACTCAAATCGAGTTTTTGATCCGTCTCGACGATGCTACAGATTTTTCCTTGCGGTGCAACTACATCGACCATTGCCTCAAAATGTTGGTCCGTCGCATTGAGGCAGAAGATATAGTCAACGTACTGATAACCAAGGGCTTCAAGCTGAGGACGGAATGCCTCGTGGTGATTGATCGTATGATGTGCACCGTGTTCCTTCGCCCAATCAATCGTCTCGTCACGCGACGCCGTTCCGATGACCGTTAGTCCAGCGTGATTTGCGAGTTGCGTCGCGATTGAACCAACACCACCAGCGGCTCCGATGATGAGAATCGTCTTCTCGAGATTCGACTTAGCATCAAACGTCAATCCGAGACGATCGGTCAATGCTTCGTAAGCTGTCAGCGTCGTCAACGGGAGAGCAGCGGCTTCGCTAAAGGTCAACCGTTCCGGCTTTTTGGCGACGATCCGTTCATCGACGATTTGGAAGTCACTGTTTGACCCTGGGCGCTGAATCGCACCGGCGTAATAGACTTCATCACCGACTTGGAAGAGGGAGGCATCATCGCCGACTTCAACGACGACTCCGGCTGCATCGTAACCGATGACCTTCGGCGCGTCTTCATCTTTCCCGTGAGCACGGACTTTCGTATCGACCGGGTTGACGGAGACGGCTTTAATCTCAACTAAGAGATCGTGTCCCGTTGCTTCCGGGCGTGGTAGTTCCAAATCAATCAGACTTTCGTGTTCCGTTAGTGGTAAGTGTCGGTGGAAACCGACAGCGGACATGTTCGACATCTACAATCATCCTTTCCAGATAGGAATCGCTTCTCTCCATCTGTTCCACGCTCGCTTCGTCTTAAAACCAGTTGCGAAACTTTGAAAACGGATTTCCCTTCTGTCGTCAACGGAAGAATGCTGGATAGATATGGTAGCATATGAGAGTAGCTATCAACTTTTGAGAAGGAGCGATTTTGTATGTATGACGTCATCTCTCTACCGGCAGGACCGACTCAAGTCACGATTGAACGTTACCTCGTCCATGCGCATCCGCACCCCCGTCCGTATCGACCCGCGCGTTTGATTGCCTTACGTCAAAGTGGTGGTGTCATGCATCGACTGTATCGCACGGAGCGGGAAATCGTGCTCTCTCCGCACGAGGCACTCGCCCCACAAGTCCAGCGGCTCTCGTTCTCGCAACAGGAGCGTGTCCTTGCATATATCGAAGAACGTCGCGCGAGCTTCGGTTTTGATGAAGGGGAGGAATACAAATTTTACTTACTCGAAGTGGCATACGAGCTCCGTCATCTGCCACGAACGGATCGACCGATTCGGGCGCATACGTACTATCAACTGGATGAGCTGTTGTCGGGTCGACCGCTTGTCTTGCGAGCTAGAAGTCAAGAGCGCTCCACATGAGACAGAAAAACGGAACATGAAAAAGCAGTCCGCCTTTCCTGACGTTCATCGCGAGGAGGGCGGACTGTTTTTTAGAGTGCCGGAGTTGGCGTCGGTGTGACACCGGTCTTCTTATAAGCTTGATCAATGGCAGTCCGGATTTCCTTGACGGAGCTACCTTTTTGATAAGCGACAATCGACTGTGCTGCGATATCGAGACACGTGCCGCACGTAATGCCGTGTGTCGTCCAGGTCGTGGAAGTAGCAGTCTGCTCTTCGATGAAGCAGTCATAGTTGCTTGTATGACCAGCAGATTCGCCGCAACCGCAATAACAAGGCATCTTCTTCAAGAGATCAGGATGTTTAGCGACGGAGCGGTAAATCGTCTGGATCGACTCATCCTGTTCGTTCAGAAAAGCGGGTAACGTGTCTGGTCCCACGGTCTTCTCGAGTTGATCACCAACACCGTGGCTGGCATGGTCAGCATGATCTCCGTGATTCGTCTGTTCTGTTTTTGGAGCACCCGTTTGATCAGCTGTTCCGCATGCAGCGAGCAACAGGCTGATACTGAGGGGAAAGGCGTAACGATATAGTCGTGTTTGCATAATGTGCCTCTCTTTCATCGTCTTGCCTTCATTATAAGGAAAGCAAAACGATGAAAGCATGACAATTTGTTGACGCTTACTTGGCGAGTGCTTCCGTGATCGTCTCGATGTTTGTTTGCATCATGCTGTAATACGTATCACCGTCTTTTCCAGGTGCGCCAAGCGAATCGGTGAAGAGTGTGCCACCGATCGGAACGCCAGTCTCCCTTGAGACGGTTTCCATGCTCCGTCGATCGACGCTTGTTTCGACGAATAGGACAGGGATATCTTGCTCCTTGATCGTATCAACGATCCGGCGGACTTGTGCCGGAGTTCCTTGATCATCTGAGTTGATCTCCCAAATATAATCCGCTTTGACGTCATAGGCGGTTCCGAAGTATTTGAAGGCTCCTTCGCTCGTTACGAGATGACGTTCTGCTTTCGGAATAGCGGCAAACTGCTGTTTCGCTTCCTGATCAAGCGTCTGCAGTTTTTCGATATAAGCATCGGCATTTTTTTCGTAGTCGGCTTTGTGCTTTGGATCTTCCTTGATTAATGCCTGCTTGACGTTTTCGACGTAGCGGATCCCATTGCTTACGTCGAGCCACGCGTGCGGATCGGTCTCCGATTCCTTGCCTTTCGTCGTCAGGTATTTCGGTTCGACGCCTTTGCTTAAACGATAGACGGGCGAGTCAGACGAGTCTTTGCCAGTCGTTGCCCGTAGTTTATCGAACCACGCACCGCCGGCTTCCAGGTTCAACCCGTTGTAGAAGACGACGTCAGCATCTGCCATCGCTTGTACGTCTGCTGGAAGTGGATCATACTCGTGCGGGTTTGCCCCGATCTTGACCATGCTGTGGACATCGACATGTTCACCGCCGACCTCACGTGCGAGGTCAGCGAGAATTGAATACGTCGCGACGACCTTCAGCTTTCCATTATCTTCTGCTGGTGTCGAACAAGCAGCAAGTAAGACCGTGCTGAGGAGGACGAACAGAAAAAGTTTTACTTTCATACAGTAGACTCCTTTCGTTTCCGGTGACTCATCAGACCGTGACGTGGTGAGAAGACGAAGACGAGTGCGAACAACGTCGTCGCGACGAGGACGATCGACGCACCGGAAGATAGATTATAGGTGAAGCTGAAATACAGTCCGACGATGGAGGACAGCGTACCGAATCCTGCCGCTAGGAACAGCATCCTTGAGAGACGGTTCGTCAGTAAATACGCGGTCGCTGCTGGTGTGATCAGCATCGCGACGACGAGGATGATGCCGACGGTCTGAAGTGAAGCGACGGTGACGAGTGTCAGTAACGTCATCAGTCCGTAATGAATCCAACGCGTCGATAGTCCATAGGCTTGCGCCATCGTCGGATCAAACGAGCTGATCAGCAACTCTTTGTAGAACAAGAAGATTCCACCGAGGACGATCAATCCGATGATGACGGTCATCCACATGTCGCTCGGACGGACCGCGAGGACGTTGCCGAACAGAATGTGATAGAGATCGCTACTGCTACGCAAGAACGAGATCAAGATGATCCCGAGGGCGAAGGCGGATGTGAACATGATTCCGATTGCCGTATCGTTCTTGATGCGACTGTTCTGGCTAACGAAGCCGATTCCGAGTGCGGTCACGAGTCCTGTGACAACGGCGCCGACCAAGAAGTTGATCCCGAGTAGGTAGGAAATCGCAACACCAGGTAAAACGGCGTGCGAGATTGCGTCCCCCATCAATGACATTCCGCGAAGGATGATGAAACAACCGATCACACCACAGATGATGCCGACCATGACGGCGGTGATCATCGCTTTTTGTAAGAACTCATACTGAAGTAATGCCTCGATGAACGTCATCCTCGTCCCTCCTTGCGTCGTTCGAATAGGGGTAAGCCATATGCTGGTTCGAGCCATTCCGGTGTCAAGATATCAGACGGCGGACCGACAGCAATCAGTTGTTTGTTCAACAGCATCAATGTGTCGAAGTAGTCCTCTGCTTTATGCAAATCATGGTGGACGACGACGATCGTCCGCTCTTCGGCTCGGAGTGTCCGTAAGAGTTCGATGATCATCTGCTCACTCACAACATCGATGCCGACGAACGGCTCGTCCAGCAATAGTAGCTCTGCTTCTTGGGCAAGGGCACGCGCCAGAAAGACCCGTTGTTGCTGT
Source organism: Exiguobacterium sp. UBA5002 (assembly GCF_002396765.1). NCBI lineage: Bacteria > Bacillati > Bacillota > Bacilli > Caryophanales > Exiguobacterium > Exiguobacterium sp. UBA5002. Next base: position 130,427 of record NZ_DGYQ01000023.1, on the reverse strand, counting down.
CCACCTGACAGCTCACCGATTTGGCGTTCGGCATGATCGGACATACCGACGCGCTCGAGGCATTCCATCGCGAACGCTTTTTGGGTCTTCGATGGTCGTTTGAATAAGCCGAGCTTCGGATAACAGCCCATCAACACGACATCCTGCACACGAACCGGGAAGTCCCAATCAATTGCACTTCGTTGCGGGACGTAAGCGACGCGTGACCGGACGTCTTCGAGTGATTGGTCGAGCACGCGTAACTGCTCGATCCGAGCCGGGATCAGACCGAGGATGGCTTTTAAGAAAGTGGATTTACCGGCACCATTCGGTCCGATGATACCAATCAGCGAAGCGACCGGAAGACGGACGGATACATCGGCGAGTGCATGGGTATCAAAATAGGAGACCGTGAGACGTTTAACATCAAGGGCGTACATGAATGCTCACTCCTTTGGTTTTATGGTATAGAGAAGGAAAGTTTCCTTAGGGCAAAAAGTAGATTAAAAATTTTTGATGATTCATTACTAGAGAAAGATTCGGTCTACTAATAATGTTTCCTTAAGGAAAACTTTAAAGCCGTGAGAAACAGTTGTCAACTGTTTTTCGATATCGATCGCGAATCAACTCGTGCTAAGATGAAAAGGCAGAATCGTATGGGGGTGAGGAGATTGCGTCAGACAGCAGAACAACAATGGAAGTGGCTATTGCTCGATGCGCTCGCGAAGGAAAAGCGAGAGCAAGCACAGCAAGTCATCGAAGAAGTCTATCCGTATGACATCGCGCAAGTATATGAAGAATTAGGAGAAGACGATCAGGCACGACTCCTCGATTATCTCGATCACGAACGATTGGCAGATGTGCTTGAGGAGCTCGAAGGAGAGCAACGTCTTGCCGTCTTGCGTCGTTTAGACGTCGAGCGCGCCGGGCATGTCCTCGATTTAATGGAAAACGATGATGTCGCGGATTTACTGGAGGAACTGGGACCAGAAGAAACTGACCGTTTGCTTGGTAGCATGCGGACAGATGAGGCACTGATCGTCCGCAATCTCTTGACGTATCCACCGGAGACAGCAGGGCGTTTGATGACGAACCGGTTCATCTGGGTCGTAGAGGATTTCACGGTCGGTGAGACGGTCGAGAAGATGCGTGACTACATCGAATACTCGGAGACGATCAATTACGTGTACGTCGTCAATCAACTCAGTGAACTCGTCGGTGTCATCTCATACCGGGACGTCATCTTAGCTGAAAATACGGAACGAATCAGTGATGTCATGGAGACGAAGGTGATTCGAGTCGCAGCAGAGACTGATCAGGAAGAGGTCGCGCAATTGTTCGAACGCTACGATCTCGTTTCGCTACCGGTCGTCGAAGGCGATATTCTCGTCGGACTGATCACGGTCGATGATGCACTCGATGTCTTACGGGAAGAAGCGAATGAAGATATCGAGAAACTCTCAGCATCCGGTAAATCAATCGATTTCGAGACGAAGCCGTGGATTGCTGCGACCCGTCGCTTACCGTGGCTCGTCTTGCTACTGTTCATCGGGCTCGTCTCCGGATCAATCATCAGCCAGTTCGAAGAGACGCTCTCAAAAGTCGTCGCGCTTGCCTTCTTCATGCCAATGATTGCTGGGATGACCGGAAATACCGGTACCCAATCGCTCGCGGTCGTCGTCCGCGGATTGATCACGCGTGAAGTCGATAAGCGGGTCGCGACTCGATTAATCTTGCGGGAACTCTGGGTTGGTTTAATCATTGGTGTCATTTGTGGCATCTTGATTGCCGTCATCGCCTACGTCTGGCAAGGGAGTGCCGTCTTGGGTCTTGTCGTCGGCAGCTCGCTCGTCATTACGTTGATTTTTGGGACACTTGCTGGAACGATCATTCCGCTCATCTTGCATCGTCTAAAGATTGACCCAGCAATCGCATCTGGACCATTGATCACGACGTTGAACGATATCTTGTCGCTCCTCGTCTACTTCGGGATCGCCACGGCATTCATTAGCCGCTTGATGTAAAAAAAACCGAACTGATTCACCTTCGTCAAGAGGAAGGGAATCGGTTCGGTTTTTTCATGTGTGATCATTCGTCGTCCGAATCCAGATCGCGAGTGGACCAACATCGTCAAAGCCGGCTTCAAGCGCCGTGATCAGGTGATCACCATACTCGTAACCGACGAGCGATTGACCGGGAAAATGTGCTGAACTCAAACGTGCGATATCATCCCATAAGCGTTCGTCGAGGTAATCGGAGTTGACGTACGTCAGTCCGGTCGTCACTTGATTCGAGTAGGCGATGCAACTTGCTTGTTGCGCCTCTGAATAGAAGAAGCGGACAGCGGGATGCTGCCATAACGTTGTGGGCAACTCCGGTGTTGCTTGGATTGCTTGGAAGCGAGTAAACTGCGTGGCATCCGTGACGACAGACCAATCGACGGGAAGAGCGCGACGATCGAGTATGGCGGGACGGGTCATCCATTCCGCTGTGAACAGGTGACTGAGACTAGCGCTTGAGAAATCATAGCTCGCCGTACAGTCCTTGATGCTGTACACGTCGGTTGCATTAATTCGCTGATGAGGAAGGCGAACCATCAGTTCCGGATAATAACTTGGAACGCTTCCTTTAGCGAGCCAGGTCGATTCGGTTTCTGTCACCTGGCATCCGACTTGTTCACAAACAAGGCGACACCAATCGAAATTGTTTTGGATGGCAGATTGACGCATGCTTGATCCCCCCCTTAATCCTCTTCCGGTTGTTTAATCAAAACGTATGACAAGGTAGCAATTAACGTCAAGAACAACCCGCAGCCGATCGTGATATACGCCATCGTGAAGACCTTACCGAGCGTCGTCGTCGGGATGAATGTCGGATGCCCGACCGTACTCAGTGTCGTGATGCAAAAGTAAAGCGCATCGATGACCGAAAGGTTTTCTTCCGTACTATAGAAGATCGTCCCAGAGACGATTGTCAACAAACAAAGGATCAGTAGTCCGCGGAAGTAAGACAAGTGAAAGGCGCGGCGCAATCCCTTGAATAGGCGTGAAAAAATCGTCAGTACAGATATCATCGAATCTCTCCTTTAAGATCGGTGCGTCGAGTCCATCGTATCATGAATAAGATAATCATTCTTTCCGGCATGTTTGACACCATCTATCACCTGATCAACCTGTAAGTTCAAGCGAAGAGGCATTTTTCTTGAATGGAGGAAGAACATCCCATAAGTAAGCGAACGTGAATAAGCTGAGCAGTTAGTGTTGCGGATGTGATGGATTGCGTAAAAATATATCAATCGACATGTAGAACATGATGAAGGTCGGAATCAGATAGACGATCGTAAAAAGAAACAAGGATGGCATGGCGTTCCGCCCTTCTAGATAATTTTTAGTTAGATAGTCTCAGTATAGTGGGCGAAGATTGCTTAGGCAGATTGAAATTTCAAAGAAAGGGAAATCAGTCGAGATTTAATGTCAGCCGTCGTATTTTGGCGAGCCCTTCGAGACCTGACGGATCATGATGCGTCTTATGGGCGACGAAATGTTCATCGGCTTCCGTCGTCCGGATTCGTAACGGACGTTCGTCACGGTGGACGACCTCGAAGATCACCTCAGCCAGAGCTTCTGCCGATTGGCGATCGGCATGTCGCGTCCGGTACGTCTGCAAATAAGCCGTGATAATCGGCTTAAAGTCGTCTTCGTGTAAGCCACCCGTCCGTTCAATTTGATCGAGCACAGTTGCAGTAAAGTTCGTCTCGACGGCGGCTGGTTCAATCAGGGTGACGTCGATATTGAAGTACGGTTTATAGTAGGTCGCAAGACTTTCGAACAGCCCTTCGATCGCAAACTTACTGGCACAATACAGTTCATTCATCGGTTGACCGACGAGACCACTGACGCTTGAAGTCGCGAGTAAGTGACTACCGTCCGGTGCTTGTTTGAGTAAGGGGAGACAAGCTTCGATCGTTCGGATGACACCGAAGACGTTTGTTTCGAAGAGTTGCTTGATTTCATAACTCGTCGCTTGACCGAGTGCGCGCAGCAAACCATGACCGGCATTACAGAACACGACGTCGAGATGATCGACTTCCTGTTCAATTTGACGAACGGCTGCTTTCACGCTTGTTTCATCCGTGACATCAAGCGGCAAGAAGGTAAGCGTTGGTAACGACATGGTCATTTCGTCTGGACTCCGGACACCAGCGTAGACGAACCATCCGGCGTCTGCGAATCGCCGCGCCGTCGCAAGACCGATACCGGAAGAAGCACCCGTGATCAACATCGTTTGCATATCAATTCCTCCGTTCTGAAAGTAGTTGTCTTCTATTATTTACCCGAATTACCGTTGAACTATTTGCATTAAAATTGCATATTGTAATGAAAAAACTTAACATAAAGAAAAAGGAGGCGGGAATCGATGGGGCAAATCGAACGGTTGCAACAGATGCGGGAATGGATCAAGACGAGTCCTGAAATTTCGCTCGATCAATTGATGCAGGAGTATCAGATTTCACGAGATACTGCACGTCGTGACGTCATCGTCCTCGAACAAGAAGGGGAGATCATTCGCGTTAAGAATGGATTAGTCCGTGCTGGTGGAACGCTTGCATATGAACAGCGGACAGAGAAACCGGAAAAACGGCGAATCGGACAGCGTGCAGCGCGTCACGTCCAAGCGAACGATCGCTTATTGCTCGATGCTGCAACGACGGTATCTGAGATGGCACGAGCACTTCCGCCATATTCACTACAAGTCATCACGAACTCCCTCGACATCGCAGACTATGTCGGAGCTCGCACGGATATTGAGCTGTACGTCACGGGAGGACGTTTCGACCGGCATGCACGCAGCTTAAGTGGAATCAAGACGGCAGACGACATCCTGAATTATCAAGTTGATTGTGTTTTTCTTGGAGCATGTGGATTGACGGAAGAAGGACTTTTTGCGGAACAACTCGAAGAAGCGGTCGTAAAGAAAGCGATGATTCGAAGCGCGACCCGTGTCATTGTCCTCGCAGACCATACGAAATTCAATAAGCGTTTTTTGCATAAGGTCTGTGACTGGGGACAAATCGATGTGCTCGTCACCGATCAAGTACCAGACGCAACGTGGCAAGAACGACTAGATCATTATCATGTCGATCTCGACGTGACAGAGGAGGAAACAACATGAACCCGATTCAAACGACGCTCGTCGGATTCGGCTTTTCAGCGGTGACGTTCCACGTTCCGTTCTTACAGGCATTACCGGCATTTGAAGTGACACAAGTCGTCTCCAGTCGACCGGAACAGGTAGCGCGCTATTTCAGTGAGGCGACGGTCGTCGCGACACTTGCTGAAGCCTTGCAGGATGAGAACACGGAACTCGTCATCATCACGACACCAACGGCACTCCATTTCGAAATGGCAAAACAAGCGATTGAAGCAAAGAAGCACGTCCTACTCGAAAAGCCGGCCGTCGTGACGATCGAAGAAGCACTGGCGCTGCAAACGTTAGCGAAACAACACGGCGTTCAAGTCGCCGTCTATCAAAACCGTCGTTTTGACGGTGACTTCCTGACACTTGAACAATTGATGGAAATGAACGAGATCGGCGACTGGCAAGTCATCGAATCACGCTTTGATCGCTATCGCCCGGTCGTTCGGGAACGCTGGCGGGAACAAGCGGGAAGTGGCGCCGGCATCCTGTTTGATCTCGGCTCACACTTACTCGATCAATCACTTGCCTTGTTCGGAGAACCGGAAGCACTGACGGGCGACGTCTACCTGCAACGTGACGGTGCTGTCGTCGATGACGGTTTCCATATCACGCTACATTATGGTACACGTCGTGTCATCCTTCGTTCGACATCCTTCATCCAAGGACCAACGCCACGTTTCGAGTTTCATGCGACACGAGGCAGTTACGTCAAATATGGAATGGACCCGCAAGAAGGACGGCTTGCGAAAGGTCATCCGGTGAACGAACAGCTCGGTGAAGATGAAGTAGATTCCTACGGTTACCTTCAAATCGCCGATCAGCCCGTCGAGCGTCTCGCGACACTTCCAGGCAGTTATGCGAAGTTTTATGAACAGTTGGCGGAGGGACTTCGCGGAGGACGAGTACCTGTCGATTTACGTGACGCAGAAAAAACGATGCGTTTGATTGAAGCGGTGCGCATCAGCAGTGATGAAGGACGACGCCTCTTACGAAAGGAATGGGATGCATGGAAGAATTGAAGGTGTTGCTAGCGGAAGAGGACGAACTCGTCTTGACGTCCTTGACGAATACGGAAGCGATCGGGATGGGACATGAATTGATCGGACGAGCGATGAAGGAGAACTTATCGATCGCCGTTGAAATCAAACGGAATGGACAGCGTTTATATTACGCGGCGCTCGACGGTACGGCACCGGATCAGGAAGAGTGGATCCGCCGGAAATCGAACGTCGTCTTGCGGCATGGCTATAGCTCGCTCTACATGCGTCGGTATAATGAAAGTAAACATCGCTCGTACCACTCGATGTATGCCGTTTCGCCAGCTGATTATGCCGATGCCGGTGGATCGTTCCCGATCCGGATCGAAGGAGTCGGTGTCGTCGGTACGATCACCGTTTCCGGTCTATCGCAGGAAGCGGATCATCGCCTCGCGACGGAAGCGTTGCGCTTACTTAAGAGACAACAGCTGGGGCAATAAGGTATTTATAAAACACAAGTGTTGATTCTCGTGCAAGACTTCGCTTTCCGCGGGCGGAAGGCGAGCCTCCTCGCCGCATTCGCGCCTACGGGGTCTCACCCATTCCGCTTTTCCCGCAGGAGTATTCGTCTTGCACGTTCATCAACGGATCGTTCGACACGAAAAAACCGAAATGCTGAAGTAGATCCACTTCAGCATTTCGGTTTTTTTATGTTCTATTTGATAGATCATGAGAAACAGTCGGACTCACGTTGTTCACGCGACTCCTACAGGAAAAAGCGCAAGATATTGCGCTGTCAGAGACAAACAAGACCCGTGTCGGCTGTCACTGACAGCCGAGACTGGCTTGTGTCTCGCCTGAGGAAAGCGCGTGAACGAATCGTGAGGACAATCGTCACGATGCCATTGAATCAGATGAAGCGGACACGTCTTTGCGTGTGTTCCCGCGATAGACGAAGTAAAGCGCAGCCAGCATCGCAAGCAGACCAAGCAGAAGTTTTCCATCGAGCGGCACGACGACGCCACCGAATGCACCGATGTGGTCGATGACCATCCCTGCTGCGAGTTGACCGATGACAGTCGCGATACTAGCTGCCGTGACACCGATTTGCGGAACAGCAAGAATCGTCAGGAATAGATAACTGACCCCAAACAGGACGGCACTGAGTTGCCAACGTGGTGCTTCGAGCAAGAGCAAGACGTTTCCTTGACCAAAGAACAGGATGGCGAGTGCGAGAATCAGCATCCCGGTGAAGAAAGTCAGGAACGTACTTTCTAGAGCCCCTGCCTTTTGACTGAAGGCACCGTTGATCGATGACTGCGCACTCAGCATCACGCCGCCGAGTAATGTAAAACCGAGTAATAGAATATTCACGAGCGAACCTCCTTAAAAGATAAGAAATAGAGCGACGAGCATCAAAGCAGAAGCTGTCAGCTTGTCACGATTGATTGGACGTTTCGGACTACCGAGCCAGCCGTAATGTTCAATGACCATGCTGGCAATCATTTGTCCAATAATGACACTGATCATGGCGAGACCGACACCAACGAGCGGGATGCTGATGATCAAGATCGTCAAGTAGATACTACCGAGTAGACCACCGAGCAAGGTCCATTTCGGTGCGCGGAATGTATAGCCGAGTGAACCTTTTCCGAAGAAGAGGACGATCAGTCCGATGATGATCGTACCGGCGAAGAAATTATAAAAGCTACTTTCGAGTTTTCCGACGAAGTTCCCGAGCTCACCATAGATGGCCCCTTCGACACTGAGTGCGATACCCGCAAGTAACGCGAGTACGTAATACACGATTTTCAACAGAATTCATCCTTTTACGAATCTAAATATCGGGAAATGTCGATATGTAAGGCGAGGAGAACGGATCAAAGTTCTCCTTTGAGGTACGCTGCGAGCTCCTGGATTTTTTCTTCATTTCGCCGGTAATACGTCCATTTGCCGTGACGTTCGGATTCGAGCAATCCGACTTTTTGCAACATCGCAAGATATTGGGAGACGGTCGATTGAGATAAGTTCGCCTTCTCTTGGATATCTCCGACGCAAATGCCTCCCTTGTCCGACAGATTCGTCGCGAGATGGGCCGTCGGTTTATTGAAATGAGTCTCGGGATCCTTGAGCCAGCGTAAGATATCAAGACGTACCTCGTTCGATAATGCCTTGAATAGATCCACTTGATTTGTCATACGCTTAAACTAATCGATGATTCTCGATATGTCAATCCAAGACACTTAAGGTTGAACGAATGCATGCTTTAAAAGTCGATGTGTCACTTTGGTTACCGTATACGGCTCAAAACCGAAGCGTTCATAAAATGTACTGGCATCGTCCGTATAGAGCCAGAGCTCGGAATACGTCAACAGCGCTTCTGGGATGATTTTCTCAAGCAGTTGCGTACCGACACCGTGATGTCGCATTTCCGGTAAGACATAGACATGACGAATTCGACCGACGTCGTTCGTGTCGGTTTGTTTCATATAACCCCCGCACGCAATGACGTGTCCGGACAGAGATAAGGCAACGAACAATGCCTCACCGTCCTCTTGGAACGTCTCGTTTCGTCGTTCACGTAGCATCCGTTCGATGAAGGGATAGCCTTCCTGTGTACTCTTTGATAAGATTGGTAACCAGTTGAAGTCATCAAAATCGTTGACCCGTTCGATTGTCATCTCCATCTGTCATTCCTCCTTCTTCTCCCTTGGATATTCCTTTTTCGGGAGTAGGAAAAACACGAATCGAGAATCAATTCGAGCTTTTTTTAAATAGAGACTGGATTTTTAAAAGCCGTTTTGCGTATAATGAGAAGTAATGGATTGAACGCAAATGAAAGGAAGTGGCCGTCACAATGAGCCTCAGCCGTTTAAGTAAAGAAGAGATTACTGATCTTTCGCTGATCGAATTCGTCAACGAAATGTTGCAAGAAGCTGGCGAACAGCCAATCACGTTCGATGACATCACGTCAGAAATCGAAAAGTACCATACGTTTACAGATGAAGAAGACAAGTTCGAGAAACTTGCTCAACTCTATACAGACATGAACATCGACGGAAACTTCGTCAACGTCGGAGCAAATCGTTGGTCACTCCGCGCTTGGTATCCGTTCGATAAGTCGGATGAGGATCTCGTCATCGAAGCGCGTCAACGTGGAGAACTCGATGAGTTTGAAGAAGAGTTCAACTATGATGCAGAAGAAGACGAGTTCGAGACGATCGAAGACGATCTCGATACATTCGCGAAAACAGCGGACTATGATTCAGCTGACGACAGCGAAGACGATGATACGTTCAAAAAAGTCGCAGCCATCGATGATCTCGATGATGATCTCGACGAAGAAGACTTAGAAGACTTCGAAGAAGAAGAGGAAGTCTAAGCACGATCAACCACAACTGTACAGCTGCTATTTCCCTATAGAAATGGCAGTTTTTTCGTTGACGGCTGACGAACGAGCACGGAAATTTTTCTTTGAAAAATTAGGCTTGACGAAGTTTTCCGAATGACGTAAGTTAGTCATGGGCTTCTTTAAGCAACGTGCTTATTTCAGCAAAAGTGTCTCCTATTCCAATGGGGGCACTTTTGCTTTTTTGTTTTTACCACCTCTGTATTGTTGAGATGTGAATTAGGGAAGGGAGTAATATTTAACATGACAAAGTATATTTTCGTAACAGGTGGCGTCGTATCGTCACTCGGTAAAGGGATCACCGCTGCATCGCTCGCTCGTCTCTTGAAAAACCGTGGCCTCAACGTCACGATCCAAAAATTCGACCCGTACATCAACATCGATCCGGGTACGATGAGCCCGTACCAACACGGGGAAGTATTCGTCACGGATGATGGCGCAGAGACGGACCTTGACCTTGGTCACTACGAGCGTTTCATCGACATCAACTTGAGCCAGAACGCGAACGTCACGTCTGGACGTATCTACTCGACGATCCTCAAGAAGGAACGCCGTGGCGACTACAACGGTGGAACGGTTCAAGTCATTCCGCACATCACGAACGAAATCAAGGATCGCGTCTTCCGTGCTGGAAAAGAAACGGGCGCTGACGTCGTCATCACGGAGATTGGTGGAACAGTAGGGGATATCGAATCGCTTCCGTTCATCGAAGCCATTCGTCAGGTGAAAAACGATATCGGGAAAGAAAACGTCATGTACGTTCACTGTACGCTCGTTCCGTATCTTGCAGCGGCAGGTGAGCTCAAGACGAAACCGACACAACACAGTGTCAAAGAACTACGTAGCTACGGTATCCAGCCAGACATCATCGTCTTACGTGCGGAGCACCCAGTCCCACAAGAGATGAAAGATAAAATTGCTCTCTTCTGTGACACACGTCCGGAAGCAGTCATCGAAGCACAAGATGCATCGACACTCTATGAAGTACCACTCAACTTGCAACGTCAAGGCATGGACCAACTCGTCTGTGACTACTTCAAGTTCGATACACCAGCTGCTGACATGACGGCTTGGAAACAACTCGTTCACACAGTGACGCACCTCGAGAAGACGACGAAGATCGCACTCGTCGGGAAATACGTCGAATTGCGTGATGCGTACATCTCGGTCGCAGAAGCATTGAAACACGCTGGATTTGCCTTCAACAGTGACATCGAAATCGACTGGATCAACGCAGAAGACGTGACGCGTGAAAACGTCAACGAATTGCTCGGTTCAGCAGACGGAATTCTCGTTCCTGGTGGATTTGGAGAACGCGGAATCGAAGGGAAAATCGAAGCGACACGTTTTGCACGTGAAAACAACGTACCGTTCTTCGGTATCTGTCTCGGTATGCAACTCGCGACAGTTGAATTCGCACGTAACGTACTCAATCTTGAAGGCGCACACTCAGCGGAAATCGACCCAGCGACACCATACCCAATCATTGACTTGTTGCCAGAACAAAAAGACATCGAGGATCTCGGTGGTACACTCCGTCTCGGACTTTACCCATGTAAACTCGAAGATGGAACGAAAGCACGTGCCGCGTATTCAAGCGAGCTCGTCTACGAACGTCACCGTCACCGTTATGAGTTCGGTAACGAATTCCGTGAGCAGTTCGAAGCGAACGGCATGGTCTTCTCAGGTACGAGCCCAGACGGTCGTCTCGTTGAGATCATCGAGATTCCAGAACACAAATGGTTCGTCGCGTGTCAATTCCACCCAGAATTGATCTCACGTCCAGAACGCCCACAAGCGCTCTTCCATGACTTCATCCAAGCTTCACTTGGTGAATGAAAAGAAAGATAATCAAAGACGCGGTAACCTTCAGCATTATTGAAGGTTACCGCGTCTTTTTGATTGATTAGATTAAGAACTACATATTATAGAAGAAAAGTGTTAATCCCACTCTTCCGTCATCTCTTGTAGTTGTGTCAAGATATGTGTCAAGAGGAACGCGCAAAGGGCAAGACTCGGCAGTCCGTGACGTGAACCGTCCTCTGCCGGAAGTAGTCCCTTATTAAACTTCAATGCGAGCGGTGCAATCGAACGCTCGAGCGTTTCTGTCACGTCACTGAGTGTGACGATCGCATAAGGCGTATGCCATGCGTCATAGCGGGCAAGAGAAGCGAGAAGGTCGGAGCGTTCCGTATCTGGCGTGAAGATCAAGACACGATCGACAGCATGCAAGGTCTTTCGATCCTTGATTTTCGTAACCCGTTTCATCTGGTCCGGTCCTTCTGAGAGCATCGGATAGAGTCCTTCACATTCGCCGTAGGCATCGACGTAGACCGTGCCTTCTCCGACGAGCGCTTGTGCGAGCAGACGGACGACATCGAATAGTTCGTCTTCCTGTTTTGCGAGCGTTTGCAATTTTCCGTTGAATTGTGTAGCTAAGATTTTCATCATTTTTCTTCATCCTTTCTGTATTTCTCTCAAGGACAGTATAAAGCAAGTTTTGCTTTAGTGTAGAATGGAAATAACTAGAGGGGGAGTGGCAGAGATGAAAGGCAGATTGTTGATCGTCGAGGATGAGCCGGGAATCCGGAACTTACTTGCACAATTGTTCCGGGCAGAAGGGTATGAAACGGACGTCGCCGTCGATGGAGAGGAAGCGATCGTCTATTTACAAGAAACGGCATATGATTTGCTGTTGATGGATGTCAACATGCCGGGGCGGACCGGGATCGAGGTTTTACGTCATCAGGACCGGATCGGACGACGTGTCCGGACGATTTTAATGACGGCACTCGATGAAAAAGAAGCGATGGAAGAAGCGAAACGATTAGGGGTCGTCGCCTTCTTCGGGAAGCCATTTGACATCTTCGAATTAAAAAAAGAAGTGACTGTGCAAATTTCTCACGATGTAAGCGGTTAATCCTTCACGTCGCCGTCACAAACCAAAAAACCAAGCGAAATGCTGTACGTTCCGATGAATCAGTATGTTATAATCAGTCTGAAATTGCACGAGTTCGTGTAAGCAGCGATCAAAACAGAGGAGGATGTCATTATGCCATTAGTATCTATGACAGACATGTTAAACAAAGCTCTCGAAGGTAAGTATGCAGTAGGTCAATTCAACATCAACAACCTCGAGTGGACACAAGCGATTCTCGGTGCGGCTCAAGAAGAGCAGTCACCAGTTATCCTTGGAGTATCTGAAGGTGCAGCACGCCACATGGGCGGATTCTACACTGTCGTGAAAATGGTTGAAGGTCTCGTACACGACATGAAAGTAACAGTTCCAGTCGCAATCCACCTCGACCACGGTTCGAGCGTTGAAAAATGTAAAGAAGCGATCGACGCTGGATTTACATCTGTCATGATCGATGATTCGCACAGCCCGATTGACACAAACATCGAAACAACTAAAGCAGTCGTTGAATACGCTCACGCTAAAGGCGTTTCAGTTGAAGCGGAAGTTGGTACAGTTGGTGGACAAGAAGACGACGTCATCGGTGATGTCATGTACGCGAAACTTGACGAGTGTGTACGCATCGTTAAAGAAACTGGAATCGACACGCTTGCTCCTGCACTCGGTTCTGTTCACGGACCATACAAAGGTGAACCAAACCTCGGATTCAAAGAGATGGAAGAAATCCGTGACGCTACAAACCTCCCACTCGTTCTTCACGGTGGAACTGGAATTCCGACACACGATATCGAAAAAGCGATCTCACTCGGAACTTCAAAAATCAACGTTAACACAGAGAACCAAATCGCATTCGCGAAAGTCGTTCGTGAAGTGTTGGCTGAGAAACCAGAAGCATATGACCCACGCGTATTCATCGCACCAGGTCGTGAAGCAATCAAACAAACTGTCATCGGTAAGATGCGTGAGTTCGGTTCAAGCAACAAAGCTTAATCGACTCCTCTTTAAAGTGCGGTAGACTTCGGTCTACCGTGCTTTTTTCATATCATATGAACGTGTATTCGATGGAAAACAGTAGGACTTCTCGTGAAAAAAACCTATAATAGAGTCGTAAGCGATTTCAGGGGATGAAAGGGGAACGAGAAAGATGAGATTTTTCATTGACACAGCAAACGTAGAGGACATCAAGAAAGCACATAAAATGGGGATTTTAGATGGTGTCACGACGAATCCATCGCTCGTCGCTAAGGAAGGCGTCGATTTCCATACAAGACTTCGTGAAATCTGTGAAATCGTCGGAGATGTCTCTGTCAGCGCTGAAGTCATCGCGCTTGATGCAGAAGGAATGATTCGCGAAGGGAAGGAACTTGCCCAGATCGCACCGAACATTACGGTTAAGGTTCCAATGACTCCGGCCGGACTCGAAGCGGTCGCAGCACTTTCAAAAGAGAAGATCACGACGAACGTCACATTGATCTTCAATCCGAACCAAGCATTACTCGCAGCCCGTGCTGGTGCGACATACGTATCACCATTCCTCGGTCGTCTAGATGACATCGGTCAAGATGGAATGGGCCTCGTCGAGACGATTGCTCAAATTTTTGTCGTACATGATATTCCGACACAAATCATTGCGGCATCGGTCCGGAACCCGGTTCACGTGACGAACGCTGCTCTTGCGGGCGCAGACATCGCGACGATTCCATTCTCGGTCATCGAGTCACTCACACACCACCCACTCACGACGCAAGGAATTGAAAAGTTCCTCGCGGACTGGGAAAAAACGCAGCAATAATCGTAGCGAAGAGAAAGGTTGATGGAACGTGGACATTTTGCATATCGTAGGGCAACAACGCCTAGAAGGAACCGTATCAATCAGTGGTTCGAAGCAAAGCGCCATTCCGTGTCTTGCTGCAGCTCTACTGACGGATCAGATGGTCGTTCTAGAAGGCGTGCCGGAAATTGGCGACGTCGCGACAATGATCGAGATTTTGGAGACGCTCGGCGCGGTCGTGACACGTCAAGGCGATATGGTGACGATTGATCCAAGTCGGGTTGAATCGATGCCGTTAACTGGTGCGGAGACGCGCAAGTTACGCGGATCGATCTACCTTATGAGCGTTCTGGCGGCCAGATTCAAACAAGGAGTCGTCGGTCTGCCTGGGGGTTATGCGATCGGACCACGACCGATTGATTTACACATCAAAGCACTGGAGCGTCTCGGTGTTTCCGTACGTAACGAGCAGGGCGTCCATTACATGCGCGTTGACCGTCTCGTCGGAAACCGAATCTATCTCGATCTTCCGTCATTCGGAGCGACGATCAGTGCTTTACTCGTCGCTGTCTTCGCTGAAGGAACGACTGTCATCGAAAACGCTGCCTATGATCCAGAAGTCATCGACGTCAGTACGATGCTGACGAACATGGGAGCAAATGTCAAAGGGGCAGGAACGGATGAGATTCGAATCAAAGGTGTCTCACGCCTGAGTGGTTGCCGGCATACCTTGATTCCAGACCGGATGGAAGCAGGAACGTTTTTGACGATGGGCGCTGCACTTGGGCGCGTCACCGTCGATAACGTCATTCCGCTTCATCTCGAGAGCGTTATCCAAAAACTCGAGCGGTATGGTGCGTTGATCGAAGTGACAGATGATTCCGTCACGGCGACATTCCAGGAGGCGAAGCCGGTCGATATTCGTGTCTTCCACTACGGTGGATTCCCAAGCGATCTACAACCTGTCATCTCGGCAGCGTTGTTGCAAGCGAAAGGAGCGAGTATCGTTGTCGATAAGTTGTACCCGCAACGTTTCCGACATGTACAGGAGTTGCGGCGCTTAAACGCCCGGATCACGCATGAAGACGCTTCGATCATCATTCGTGGTGGCGAATCCTTACTCGGTACGGAAATCGAGGCACCAGATCCACGCGGTGGCGCAGCACTTGTCTTGGCGGGACTTCTCGCTTCAGGGGAGACGACATTGCACCACGCGGAAGTGCTTGACCAGAGTTACGAACGATATGATCAGAAGTTGAAGGAACTAGGCGCCCTCGTATGGCGTGAAACGATTTGACCGATTTGTAACAAGGGAGAGGGGACATACACATGGAGAGAAGTCTATCAATGGAACTTGTACGCGTCACGGAGGCGGCAGCACTTGCCTCTGCACGCTGGATGGGAAAAGGATTGAAGAATGAAGCGGATGATGCGGCAACAAGCGCGATGCGTGATGTCTTCGATACGATTCCGATGAAAGGAACCGTCGTCATCGGGGAAGGCGAGATGGATGAAGCACCGATGCTTTACATTGGAGAAAAGCTAGGAAATGGGTATGGACCACGACTTGACGTCGCTGTCGATCCGCTCGAAGGAACGAATATCGTCGCAAAAGGAACATGGGGCGCACTTGCTGTCCTCGCTGTTGCGGATGCGGGAGATTTACTCCATGCACCGGACATGTACATGGATAAGATTGCAGTTGGTCCGGAAGCAGCAGGACACATCAGTCTGGATGCGACGATTGAAGAAAACATCGCAGCCGTCGCAAAGGCGAAGAACAAGGAAATCGAAGACGTCGTCGTCTCGATCCTTGATCGCGAACGTCATGAAGAAATCATTCAACGGATTCGGGCAACAGGGGCACGGATTCGCTTGATTGGTGACGGTGACGTTGCTGGTGCGATCAATACGGCGTTCCCGCATACAGGGATTGATATCTTGCTCGGTTCAGGTGGCGCACCGGAAGGCGTTCTTGCTGCCGTTGCCTTGAAGTGTCTCGGTGGAGAGCTCCAAGGGCGCTTGTTACCAGCAGACGATGCCGAGATCGAACGTTGTAAGAAGATGGGCATCGAAGATCCATCGAAGATTCTCATGATGGACGATCTCGTCGCAGGAGACGACTGTATCTTTGCTGCGACAGGGGTCACGGACAGTGAGTTGATGAAAGGTGTCCAGTTCACGGCACAAGGCGGTCAGACACACTCTGTCGTCATGCGTGCGAAATCCGGAACGGTTCGTTTCGTTGAAGGCATTCACTCGTTTAAGAAAAAACCGAAGCTTGTCATTAAGTAAAAGAGACGGACTCATACGTGAGGACTTGATCGATAAAAAAGAGTTGGTGTTTCGGATAATTTCCGAAACACCAACTCTTTTTGCTATGTTTCTAGGAATCAAGACGTTCATCCTCAACTCCTAGAGGAAAAGGAAACGTGCTAACGTTTTCCGCTTCGTTAAATCGTATGGGAAGATTGCAGTGCCTCCAAATCGCTCGACATGAAATTTCGTTTTGAAGAGCATTGTCTCACGTTTGACGAGCAGGACGTGATTTCATTATCGTACAGATAAGCGAATTCACGACTAAGACCTCTTGAAGCACCTGTGATGAAGACATGCATCCTATTTCCTTCTTATGAATTGAATAAGATGAAAAAAAGCGATTGAGCCAATGCTCAACCGCTTTGAGATGATGAATTAAAGGTAAGATCCTGCGCCGACAAGGCGTGAACCCCAGTACCCTGATTTGAAGCTTGAGTATTTAACGCCACCTGTTTCTGAGTTAACCATGCTTGACTTGCTTGTTGCGATCCCGACGTGTTGAATGCCGCTACCGTGTGAGAAGAAGACAAGATCTCCTGGTTGTACGCTTGAAACGCGGACTTTCTTAGAAGAAGAATATTGTGAAGAAGACGTACGTGGCAATGTTTTACCAGCCGCTTTCTTGTAAACGTAGCTTGTGAAACCAGAGCAGTCGAATCCACGAGTCGTTGTTCCGCCCCATACGTATGGTGTACCTTTATGTTTTGCTGCTTCGTTCAGGATTTTCGTCCGTTTAGAAGATGTGCTTGTTGATTTTTTAGCGCTTGAAGATGATTTGTATGTCTTTGTGTATTGTGAGAAGACATAACGTGTTTTACCGCCGTATGAGATTTTTGTCCAGCTGCCTGATTTGCCTTTGTATGTAAAGACTTGACCAGCGTTGACTTTCCCGACGATGCTTGCTTTCGTAGAAGGAGCTGTCCGAACACGAAGACCGTTGTCCGTGATCTTGACTTTCGTGACTGTTGCTGCTTCAACTTTACCTGTACCCACTGATGTAAAACCTGAAACCACTAAGGCTGCTGTCGCGATCGATGCTAGAAAACGTTTCATGTTAAGAATTCCTCCGTTTTAATGTACTGTGTTGCGTCCGTAAGTTATATGATGAAATCATTAAGTGTGTAATTAAGCAGTGAACCTTACAACTGTGTAAGAATTTTGTCTGCAGGAATATCTTAGCATGTGCGCCCTTAAAAACGTTTTTTCAGTTAGAAGACAAAATAGATGCTTTTGTAACATAACTGAAATAATATCCTTGAATATTACAAAGTAAGAAACGCAAAGGATTGTTGACGACGAATTTAAAAAAATATGATACCTTTAGTTCACGAAAGAAATTACATACCTCCTGATGTATGTATGGAAGTATGCTGAATGCAGTTGAATTTATAAAGAATAGGTGAAAAACATGCCAACAACTGATAAAAAAGATAAACCTGAACGTTCCTATACTTTGGCTCAATTGAGCCAGCTGACATTAAAAGAATTATATGAAATCGCAAAGACGAAGAATGTCCCGCAATATCGGGAAGCCCGTAAGCGTGAGTTGATGTTCAAGATTCTAAAAGCACAGGCGGAATCAACAGGTCTTTATTTCCTCGAAGGGGTACTTGAAGTCATCCCTGGTAATCCACAAATGCAAAACGATGGTGGCTTCGGCTTCCTTCGCCCTATCAATTATTCCCAATCCTCTGAAGATATCTATATCGCCGCTTCTCAAATCCGACGCTTCAATCTACGTAATGGTGATGTCGTCACAGGTAAAGTACGCCCACCGAAGGAAAACGAACGTTTCCAAGGGTTACTTAGTGTGGAAGCCGTCAACGGCGAAGCACCGGATACAGCGCGTAACCGTTTGTTCTTCCCGGCGCTGACACCGATCTATCCGGATCGTTTAATGCGTCTTGAGACAGAGCCGCGTCATTTATCGGTTCGTGTCATGGATATGATTGCACCAGTTGGGTTTGGACAACGCGGTTTGATCGTCGCACCACCAAAAGCAGGGAAGACGTCACTCCTCAAAGAAATCGCAAACTCGATTCAAGAGAATCATCCGGATGTCGAGCTGATCATTCTATTGATCGATGAGCGACCAGAGGAAGTAACTGACATCGAGCGTTCAGTTCCGGGAGCAGACGTCGTCAGTTCAACGTTCGACGAAACACCGGACAACCATGTGCGGATTTCTGAACTTGTCCTTGAACGGGCGATGCGACTTGTCGAACATAAAAAAGATGTCGTCATCTTGATGGATTCGATCACGCGTTTGACTCGTGCGTATAACTTAACAGTGCCGCAAAGCGGACGGACGCTTTCAGGGGGGATTGACCCAGCAGCGTTCCACAAACCAAAACGGTTCTTTGGTGCGGCGCGAAACATCGAACATGGTGGCAGTTTGACAATTCTTGCGACGGCACTCGTCGAGACGGGATCCCGCATGGATGACGTCATCTATGAGGAATTCAAAGGAACAGGAAACATGGAGCTACATCTCGATCGTAAGCTGTCGGAACGCCGAATCTTCCCAGCAATCGACATTCGCAAATCAGGTACGCGGAAGGAAGAACTCTTGCTTCCGAAAGAGCAACTCGATGCGCTCTGGACGATTCGTCGGACGATGAACGAGTCGAACGAGTTCGTCGATACGTTCCTGCGTAAGATTCGCGACACGAAAAATAATGAAGAATTTTTTGCTGAACTTGAGAAAGAAAAGAAGAAGACGGTCCGACGTGCACCTGCTAAACCGCGTACCGTCAAGAAGGAAGCAACGACGGAAAAATAACTATTGCGACGCGTAAAAAAATCGTTTAGTATAGGAAGGTAACTTACTCTGGCTCAGCAAATGGACCAGGGCGGAAGGAGAGAAATCAACCATGAAACAAGGAATTCACCCTAACTACAACAAAGTAGTATTTATGGATTCAACGACTGAGTACAAATTCTTAAGCGGTTCTACTCGTTCTTCGAACGAAACGATCACTTGGGAAGATGGTAACGAGTACCCACTCATCCGTGTGGATGTGTCTTCAGACTCGCACCCATTCTACACAGGTCGTCAAAAGTTCAACGCGGCAGATGGTCGTGTCGATCGCTTCAACAAAAAATACGGCCGCAAGTAATTACTTGCCGGTTCTTAAAAAACAGCCTGCCTCCATTACGGAAGCAGGCTGTTTTTGTATAGGCTGAATTGCGAACGGTACGTAAGGTACGTCTTTAAGACGAACGAGAAAGCAATCCCGCCGACGATCCCGATCAAGTACGGCATGGCATCTGGATGTGCCAAGATGTAGTCGACGACTTTATGGAACGAGATATGACGACCAACAAAGTAGCCGGCGCCCAAGAACACACTGACCCAAATCAAAGCACCTGTATACGCGTAACTCGCAAAAATGCGAAACGGCATTTTTGAAACACCTGCAAAAAAAGCAGAGAGTTGGCGAAGACCAGGTATGTAGTAACCGATGATCAAGACCGATTTGCCGTAACGACGAAACCCGGCTTCAGCGGAGAGAATGTGTTTTTCTGAGATGCGCATCTTTGGTCCGACGCGATGCAACAGGGGCATGCCGAGTTTTAAGCCCAGCACGTAGCTAATCGTCATTCCGATGCAACTGCCAGCGTAAACGGCAAGAATCGTACCGAACAGCGGTAGATTGCCTTGATGCATCCAAAAACCGGACAGGACGAGCAAGGTCTCATCAGGAACCGGCAATCCCACGATACCACCTGCGAGAAGGACGGAAAGACCAAGGGCGCCATATTGGTGCAGAATGTCATGTAAGAGATGATGAATCGGGGACACCTTCTTTCGCGAGAATCTTCTTCTTTAGTGTACAGGAAATGGATGAAGGTTGGAATGAAAGGACAAAAATTCTAGGTAAAGAAAAAATGAATTTTGATTTCCGGAAGTCAACCCTTTTTCTCAATACCGTTTCGAGCTATACTCGTTAAAGTGACTATTTTTAGAGGACGGTGTCGGACGATGATGCATGTAATAAATCAGTACGGCTGGATCGAAGTAATTTGTGGTAGTATGTTTTCCGGGAAATCGGAAGAGTTGATTCGTCGTGTCAGACGGGCACAGTACGGCAAACTGCCCGTTCAAGTATTCAAGCCGGCAATCGACGACCGGTACCATGAAGAGCATGTCGTCTCTCACATCGGAAATTCCGTCGTGGCGATTCCAATGGCGACGAGTCGTGATCTCTATGCAGCAGTAGCGGAAGAAACACAAATTGTCGGAATTGATGAAGTTCAATTCTTTGATGATGAGATCGTTCAAGTCATCGAAGCACTTGCGCAAGACGGAAAACGCGTCATTTGTGCAGGACTCGATCAGGATTTCCGGGCAGAGCCATTTGGCAAGATGCCGGAATTACTGGCGCGCGCAGAATTTGTGACGAAACTTCAGGCGATCTGTCTCTCATGTGGCGATCCGGCTTCCCGGACACAACGTTTGATTGATGGAAAACCAGCGAACTATGATGATCCGATCATTTTAGTCGGCGCTTCAGAATCGTATGAGCCACGGTGCCGCCACTGCCATGAAGTGCCAGGAAAGCCGAAGCCGCTCCAAACGATGCAACACCAAAAAGGATAAACAAAAAAGACGAACCGATGATGGTCGTCCTTTGATGTAACAGCTGTTCGCTTCTAAGTGAAGACGAATAGCTGTTTTTTTTTATCCCGTTTCCTGTGAGAAACGACTCGAGCGTTCGATGAAACGAATCGTCTCACGCACGATCAAATCCTGATCATGATCGAGGGTCGCGACGTGGTACGAGTTGAGGAGACAGTAGATTCGTTTATCATTCGTCCCGATGTGCTGGTGCAGATAATCCGAGCTCGACGGCGGAACGACGTGATCGGTCGCCGAGTAGAGAATCAATGTCGGCAGGAGAATGGATCCGAGGCGTCCTTTTGTCTCATCCATTAGACGGACGAGTTCGAACGCACAACGGCTCGGAACGAGGTCATAAATGATTTCGAAGGCTGCTCGCTTAATGTCCGGTGCCCCTTCCGGTAAGTACTGTGGACCGTCCTCGAACGAAAGTGCTTCATAGGATGGAACGGAGAGTGCGGCATTGATCGTAATGATGCCGGCAAACGGAATGCCGTCAGCAGCGAGCGACAACGCAAGCGTCGCACCCATCGATTGACCGATGACGAAGACTTGATCGCATGTTTCTTGTAAACGTTCATAGCCGTCTTGCAGGCTTTGCTTCCAACATCGAGCAGTCGATTGTTCAAACTCGCGGACGTTCGTTCCATGTCCACGTAAGCGCGGGGCATAGACGGTAAAACCTTCGGCAGCAAATGCCTCACCGACGTCCCGGACACTCTGCGGAGTGGCGTTAAAACCATGACAGATTAGAATGCCGATCGGTCCACCTTGAAGATAAAATGCTTCAGCACCAGTCAATACAGGATAGTTCATCATTACTATTTTTCCTCCATTCATGAAAAAAACTCGTCGACGTCACTGCTTGGACGCCCACGAGTTTTTCACCGTATCATCCAAAGCCGCGCTTTGCTGGTCGGAGCACCTTACAGATTGCAGGTTGCCGTGAAGTCATAGAGCCAGGTCTCTCGTTCACTCTTGATAAATATCATATTGGAATTGTCGGATTAATCATTGAAACGATGGTAGCACGACCGAAAATGACTTGTCAAATCGTTCTTGACGAATCATGATCCGTTCAGTAAGCTAACTCATAACTTGTTCATCCATCGATATGCGCCAAATGGATTATTTTTGAAAAGTTGGTTGACTTTTAAAGGTTCGACCCGTAATGTAAAAATTAGTTTTACGACATAAGCAACAACACAACAACACACATACGAATTTCATACCGCAATACTTATCCAGAGAGGTGGAGGGACTGGCCCTACGAAACCTCGGCAACAGACTCATTATGAGCACTGTGCCAATTCCATCAGACAGATGTCTGAGAGATGAGTGGAGTGGATTCTGCCACTGTGCGGATCCAGGTCTCTTCTTGTTTCTCAAGAAGGGACCTTTTTTGTTGAATGAAGGGGGAAAACGGAATGATTGCATTTCATCAAGTCAAAAAAACGTACGTCACGAAAGATCAGACGATTGCAGCGCTCGACGGTGTCGACCTGACGATCGAAAAAGGTGAAATCTTTGGGGTCATCGGTTTTAGCGGTGCCGGGAAAAGTTCACTGCTCCGCTGCGTCAATCTGTTAGAACGACCGACGTCAGGAACGGTGACGGTCGATGGGGAAGATTTAACGCAACTGTCTCCGAAAAAGTTACGCCAAGCAAAACAACGGATCGGGATGATCTTTCAGCACTTCAATCTGTTGAATGCGAACACGGTCTTTACGAATGTCGCGAAACCACTCGTTCTCGCAGGCGTCAAGAAAGACGAAATTCGCCGCCGGGTGACGGAGTTACTCGAATTCGTCGATCTCGCGGACAAAGCAGATCATTATCCGGATCAATTGTCGGGTGGGCAGAAACAGCGCGTTGGTATCGCCCGGGCACTCGCGACGCAACCTTCCGTCCTTTTATGTGACGAAGCGACGTCAGCACTTGATCCCCAGACGACACATCATATTCTTCAGTTATTAAAACGGATCAATGCCGAGTACGGGATCACGATTCTCTTGATCACCCACGAGATGGGCGTCATCCGGGAGATTTGCGACCGGGTCGCCGTCATTGAAGCTGGAAAGTTGATCGAGTCAGGAACGGTCTTTGATGTCTTTTCAAACCCGCAGACTGAGACAGCGAAAAATTTCGTTCGCTCCGTCATGCATGACGAGATTCCAGCGTCGATTCGTCAGTTGATCGAGTCCCGGAATGCGAATCCAATCTATAAGATTCACTTCCTTGGACATCACACCGGACAACCACTCTTATCGCAAGTCGCAAAACGCTTCGACGTCGATGTCAATATCCTGCACGGTAGCATCACGGAGTTGCAGGATACGCCGTTCGGCACATTACTCGTTGAACTGATCGGTGAGACGACAGAAGTGAAACGAGCGTTACACTACATCGATCAGGCGCAGGTAACCGTTGAGGAGGTGCTCGCTGATGCTAGTTAACTACAGTGATATCTGGACAGCATTCTTGCAGACGATGACGATGGTATCCGTTTCGCTCTTGTTCTCGACCTTGATCGGCTTACCACTCGGTATCCTGCTTGTCGTCACGCGAAAAGGAGCGTTACTTGAAAATGTTCCGTTGTTCACGTTCTTCAACAGTATCGTCAATATTTTCCGCTCGATTCCGTTCATCATCTTACTCGTCGCGATCATCCCGTTGACGCGCTTGATCGTTCAGACATCGATCGGAACAGAAGCCGCAATCGTTCCGCTCGTCTTTTACGCTGCACCGTACATGGCGCGTCTGATCGAGAGTTCTTTACTCGAAGTCGATAAAGGCGTTCTTGAAGCAGCAGAAGCGATGGGCGCGACACCGTTTCAAACGATTTTCCGCTTCCTCCTACCGGAAGCACTCGGTTCACTCATCCTGAACTTAACGATCGCGACGGTCGGCTTGATCGGGGCGTCGGCGATGGCAGGCGCCATCGGTGGTGGCGGTTTGGGTGACTTAGCAATTACTTACGGCTATCAACGGTTTGATACGAAAGTCATGATCATCACGGTCGGGATTCTCGTCATCTTAGTCCAAGGCTTACAGACGACAGGCAACATCGTCGCACGAAAAATCAGAAGACATTAATCAAGGGAGCGATTCAGCCATGAAAAAAGCAGTAGCAATTGGAGCAACACTCACGACGATTTTATTTGCCGGGTGCGCAGCATCAGGAGAAGACGAAAAGACGATCAAGCTCGGTGTCAGCGGTTCAGACACACAAGTTTGGGATTATGTCGCGAAAAAAGCAGAGAAGGAAGGCATCAAAATCGAACTCGTCAAGTTCTCCGATTATGTCCAGCCGAACATGGCACTGGCTGAGGGTGAGATCGACGCCAATGCCTTCCAGACGATTTCCTACTTCAACGCTTTCAAGAAAGAACATAACTTGAAGCTATCGCCGATTGCGACGACTGTCATCGCACCGATGGGGATCTACTCGGATAAATACAAGGATGTCAAAGACATTCCAACTGGCGGAAAAATCGCTGTTCCGAACGAAGCGACGAACATGGGACGCGCCCTCTTGTTACTGCAAGAAGCAGGTCTGATCAAGCTACCGGACGACTTCGATGGCAACGGTTCGGTCGATAAGATCGTCGAGAATCCGAAAAAGCTGAAAATCGTTCCGATCGTCGCTGGACAAACGCCACGCGTCTTACCGGACGTCGCGGCATCAATCATCAACAATGGCATCGCCGTTGACGCTGGCTTCAACCCGATCAAGGACTCAATCGTTCATGAGAACGAGACAGCAAAACCATACATCAACATCATCGCAACACGAACAGAAGACAAGAACAAAAAAGAACTGAAAAAAATCGCATCGCTGTATCAACAAAAAGATGTCGCGGCCTTCATCAAAAAAGAATACAAAGGCAGTACGATCCCGACGTTCGTTCCACTGAGCGATATCGGCGAATAATTTCAAAAGGAGAGTGGACAGTATGACGACACCAGTACGCACGACATGGGTAGAGACGATTGAACAGGACATCGAACAAAAACGAGAATCGTATCTTGAGACAAGTCACCGAATTCATGCAACGCCGGAAATCGGGAACGAGGAATTCTTTGCTTCGCGGCTCCATGCGGAGCGTCTAACAGCGGAAGGTTTTACAGTAGAACTCGGCGTCGCGGGGCACGATACCGCGTTCTTCGCGAAGAAATCGAGCGACCGACCAGGCGCAACGATTGCCTTTCTTGCTGAATACGATGCGTTGCCGGGTATTGGTCACGCGTGCGGTCATAATATCATCGGCACGACGAGCGTCGCAGCGGCGATCGCGCTCAGTAAAGTGCTCGATGAAGTCGGCGGGAGTGTCGTTGTCCTTGGAACACCAGCCGAGGAAGGTGGACCGAACGGTAGTGCGAAAGGCAGTTTCGTCAAACATCAGTTACTGGAAGGGATCGATGCGGCCTTGATGGTCCACCCGTCGGGACAAACACGGATCACGGGTTCTTCCCTTGCGGTCGATCCACTCGACTTTGCCTTTACGGGTCGTCCGGCACACGCAGCGGCGTCACCGGAAGAAGGCATCAACGCCCTCGACGCTGTCATTCAACTCTTCAACGGAATCAATGCCTTACGTCAGCAGTTACCAGACGATGTCCGGATCCACGGGATCATCACGCATGGAGGCGATGCGCCGAACATCATCCCGGAATACGCAAGAGCACGTTTCTTCATCCGGGCAACGACACGGGAACGATTAAATGCCGTCACGGAAAAAGTCAAAGCCGTCGCCCAAGGCGCGGCACTCGCGACTGGGGCGACGCTTGACGTCATCGCGTTCCAAAATGAAGTCGATAACCTCGTCTTCAACCGGACGTTCGACCGTCTGTTCCAAGAAGAAGCAGAAGCGCTTGGCAAAATCGTTCACTTGGACGAACGACCGGGTCTTGGCTCAACGGACGCCGGTAACATCAGTCAAGTCATCCCGACGATCCATCCGTATATCAAGATTGGTCCGGACGATCTCGTCGCGCATACGGAAGCATTCAAAGAAGCGGCTCGTTCAGAAGCTGGAGATGAAGCATTGATCACGGGGGCGAAAATCCTCGCTCGGACAGCGCTTCGCGTCCTCGCTGATGAACGGACGCGCGGGGCGATCGCTCAAGAATTCCACGATCGGAAGAACGGATATTTATAAGCGGAAAACGACGACTGGATGCACTGCTATCAAGTGCTCCGGTCGTTTTTGAGATGCGATCGATCACGAATTGGTGATGAGTGACAGAACTGGAGCGAAATCAAAAAAGAGACAAGACAGAAGCATTTGCGCTTTGTTTTCTTGAAAAAGATATGCTAGGCTAAAATTGTATAACTCAATAATCCAGTTCTTCGGGGTAGGGTGAAAATCCCAACCGGCGGTGATGCGATCAATCGATCGACGAGCCCGCGACCTGTGATGTACGCATCATGGCTGACTTGGTGAGATTCCAGGGCCGACGGTAAAGTCCGGATGGGAGAAGAACGAAACGACGCGATTCAAGCTGTTTTCTGAAAAAATGTTTTCAGGAGACGGTCTCTTTCTGCATGAAAAAATGCAGGAAGCGAACCGTGTATTTCGTGAACCCTTCTATACAGACGCCCCTTTTTCAAGGGGCGTCTTTTTTCATTTGAAAGGAGTGAACGCGATGTCACAGATGATGAGTTATGCCATGCAATTAGCACAAATGTTACACGGACAAACAAGTCCGAATCCAAGTGTCGGCTGTGTCATCGTCAAACAAGGACGCATCATCGGCTTCGGTGCACACCGGTTTGCCGGTGGGCCGCACGCAGAAGTCGAAGCCTTACGGATGGCAGGAGAAGCCGCCCATGGTGCCGATCTCTACGTGACGCTCGAGCCATGCAATCATCACGGCAAGACGCCACCATGCACGGAAGCGATTCTACAAGCAGGAATCAAACGAGTTTTCGTCGCAACAGAAGACAAACATGTAATCGTCGCTGGTTCCGGAATTAAACGGCTACAGGACGCGGGAATCGAAGTCGAGGTCGGCTTGTTACGGCATGAGGCAGAAGCCCTCTACACGGCATTCTGGAAGACGATCGAACGAAAACGCCCGACCGTGACCGTCAAAATTGCGCAGACGATGAACGGGATCGCGGCGACAGGTGAACAGCGCTGGATCACGTCAGAAGAAGCACGCGCGAACGGTCGCGCCCTGCGTGGACGCCACGATGCCATCCTCGTCGGAAGTGAGACGGTGCTCGTCGATGATCCGGCACTGACGTTACGCGCGTCGTCAGGCATCGAGCCGATTCGAGTAATCGTTGATCGCCGGGGGCGGATTCCGGAGACGGCGCAAGTCTTCCGCGATGGTAAAAATCCAACCTACTGGCTGACGAGTGTTCCTCGGATTAGTCACGATCAGGTGACGGTCCTCGTTGGTGAATATGAGACGCCGGAAGCGATTTTGAAACGCTTATACGAACAAGACATCCGTAGTGTCTTGATTGAAGGCGGACCAACGATTCAAGCCGCTTTTCTTGAGGCAGATCTCGTTGACCGAATCGAAGTCTACCAAGCCCCATCGATTTTTGAAGGCGATGCGTGGAATAGTCAACACGATATCGAAAATCGTTTTCAAATCGACCAGGTTGAGACGGTCGGACCGGATCTCCATCTGACGTACATCCGAAAGGAGGAGACGACATGTTCACCGGATTGATTGAAGAAGTCGGAACCTTAAAACGAAAGATCCCGCGACCGAACGGGTTAGCGCTTGAAATTGAGGCGCACCGGGTACTCGAAGGAACGAAGATCGGTGATAGCATCGCCGTCGACGGGATTTGTTTGACTGTCACGTCGATGAGTCCGACCGGTTTCACGGCAGATGCCGTCCATGACACGATCCGGTCAACAGCCCTCGGCACGTACCGCGTCGGAAGCCTATTGCAACTCGAACGGGCGATGCCGGCAGACGGTCGTTTCGGCGGTCATTTCGTCAGTGGACATATCGACGGAACAGCGCGGCTGATCAGTCGGCGACCGGATGGAGAAGCGATGGTCTATACGTTTGATGTCGGATCGTGGCAAAAGTATTGTATTCCGAAAGGCTCGATCGCAATCAACGGTACGAGCCTGACGTTGCAACGCGTCACGCCGGAAACGATCTCGATTTCATTGATTCCGCACTCCCGTCAAGTGACGACGTTTGATCGATTGGCAAGTGGTGCAGTCGTCAATATCGAGTGTGACATGATGGCGAAACATCTCTATCATTTCACGCAGCATGAGAAGCAGACGGACTGGGCAGCATTCTTAGGAGGCGACATGTAATGAACGGATTCGACTTGATTGAAGACGCAATAGAAGATTTGAAAAACGGACGACCGATCATCGTCTGTGATGACGAGGATCGTGAGAATGAAGGCGATCTCGTCATGCTCGCAGAACACGCGACAGCAGAAAACATCAACTTCATGATCACATACGGAAAAGGACTCGTCTGTGTACCAGTCAGTCCGCGGATCGCACAGCGACTCGAACTTGCTCCGATGACAGCGAATAATACAGATCCGCATGGAACGGCATTCACGCTCAGCATTGATCATGAAGAAGCGAAGACCGGCATCAGTGCCGAAGAGCGTTCGCTGACGATCCAGCGGATGCTGACGGATGGACCGGAGCGCTTCAAACGACCGGGTCACATCTTCCCGTTGATCGCAAAAGAGGGCGGTGTCCGGGAACGACGCGGACATACGGAAGCAGGTGTTGACCTTGCCCGTCTTGCCGGTAGCGATGAGATTGCCGTCATTTGTGAAATCATCAAGGAAGATGGCACGATGGCACGGGTGGATGATTTGCTTCTCTATAAGGAAGAACACGACTTAAAACTGATCACGATCGAGGCACTCGTCGCGTATCTCGAGCGTCCATTGACGCGGGAAGCGGAAGTGTTGCTTCCGACGACATTCGGAGCTTTCCGGATGGTCGGCTATACGACGCAAGATAAGAAAGAACATGTCGCCGTCTTATCCGGTGAAGCGCACGATGGGATGCTCGTCCGTCTGCACTCGGAATGTCTGACAGGGGATGTCTTCGGTTCGAAACGTTGCGATTGTGGTCCACAACTCGATTCTGCACTTGAGCGAATCGAACGAGAAGGTGGAGCCGTCTTGTATCTACGTCAGGAAGGACGCGGCATCGGTCTGATGGCGAAGTTGAAAGCGTACGAGTTGCAGGAACAAGGACTCGATACAGTCGAAGCGAACCATGCACTCGGTTATCCGACAGACATGCGTGATTATACGGTCGCGGCCAACATGTTGCGTGATCTTGGCGTGACGAAGATTCGCTTGATGACGAACAATCCAGACAAACAACGGGTGCTCGAGCAAGAGGGGATTGAAGTCATCGAACGTGTTCCCCATCAAGTACCCGTTGAACCGGAAAATCAGCGTTATCTGAAAACAAAACAAACGAAACTCGGGCACTGGCTCGATATCCAAGGAGGACACACATCATGATTTACGAAGGTTTCTTAACAGGAGAAGGACTACGCGTCGCAATCGTCGCAGCACGTTTTAATGAATTGATCACATCAAAACTCGTCGGAGGAGCAAACGACGCGTTCCGTCGTCACGGTGTTGCTGCGGATGCTGTGGATACAGCATGGGTTCCTGGAGCATTTGAAATTCCACTCGTTGCGGAAAAGTTAGCGAAAAGCGGTAAGTATGATGCGGTCATCACACTGGGTGCCGTCATCCGCGGAGCAACATCACACTATGACTATGTCTGTAACGAAGTCGCGAAAGGTGTCGCGAGTGCGTCGCGTGATACAGGCGTACCTATCATCTTCGGTGTCCTGACGACGGATTCGATCGAGCAAGCGGTCGAACGTGCCGGTACGAAAGCTGGAAATAAAGGCTACGAAGCTGCCGTTTCCGCGATTGAGATGGCAAATCTTTTACGCACGATCTAACGAAATAAGGATAGGGTGACGGAAGTTTCCGTCATCCTATTTTTTTTGTGGACATTTTGCAGGTGATAAATCAAATTTCAAAAAAAGAATAGTAGATTTGAAATATGAGGATTTGTTTTGAAGAAGAACGGTAATGAGGTAATAAAGAAACTTTGAAACATTTTCCAATATTTTTCGTAAATCAGGGTAACGCGTATAAAGGAGGAAATGAATATGAAGAAAACAAGGTGGGTAGCAGCTGGGATCGTCGCAGCATCGATTGGACTAGCTGGATGTCAAGATGGGCAGACAGATTCGGGTAGTGGCAGTGGGTCTGGTTCGACGAAGTCGGGGGAACTCTCGAATACGGAATTACTGAATAAAGCGACAGCCGCTCAAAAAGATATTAAATCGTTCCACATGGAGGGGACAGTCAATTCAAAAGCAGGTGAGATGGCAGTAGATCAGAAGGTATCAGCCGATATCATCCAGAAGCCGCTTACGATGCATCAGACGATGACGATGAAAAATCCACAGGACGGTAAGGACATGTCGATCGAGAGCTATATCGTCGACGATAAGATGTATCTATCGCAAAACGGACAATGGCTCGTTCAAGATGTCTCGGAGCTAGGTGATATGGTTGAGGCGATGGAGTCATCGGCATCGACGGATCAAAATCTCAAGCTACTGAAAAAGTACAAAGACAACTGGACCGCCAAAAAAGAGGGTGACGTTTATCAAATCGACGTCAAACTAAAAGGGGACGACCTCAAAGCATTCATGAAGGATTCGCTCGAGCAGACAGGACAGATGGCACAGATGAAAGATGCGATGGACAGCATCGATTACAAGAAAATGAACTACACGATGACGTATGATGCGAAAACATTCTATCCGAAATCACTCGATATGGATATGGTCTTCGCGGTCGAGAAAAATACCGATTTCACGATGAAAAACCAATCGACGTTCTCGAAATTCAATGAGATCAACGAAATCAAATTACCTGCGGAAGCAAAAGATGCACAACCGCTCACAGGTGCAGCACAATAAACATCGAAGTCCCCTCTCTTCCATGAAGATGAGGGGACTTTTTTGAGACTTGGAACTGACGAAGAACTTCTTTTAGTGCTTCCGTCTGTTTTTGACTGACGGAAATCTGTTCGTGCATATCGCGGAATGCTTGAGCGTCATCCTAGTATTGAATCGAGATAGCTTCGAATAAATCATTGTCATTGACGACTTTCGTATCGATGAAGGACAGCACCCCACCGGACGCGGCATTCAAATGTTCGATCGTCTTGAGTGGCAAGTTCGTAGGTTTTGCCTGCAGTTGGTGAAGAGGACCGAAGATCGATTATAAAATCAAAATAATAAAGATTACACTGAACACTCCGATGACAACGATCGTAGTGAATTATTGAAATGAAGAAGTATCAAAATAGTTTCATAAAAAAATAGTTTGACAATTATCAGTAAATTCTGAAAAAATGGTAAAGAACTACATATTTCATAAAGGGAGGTAACACGAATGGGAAATTCATTTAGTGACTGGATCAGTACGGTGTCCAATCTTGTTTGGGGACCACCGTTACTTATTCTGTTGGTCGGTACGGGGATTTACTTGACGATTCGCTTAGGATTCATTCAAATTACCAAGCTACCGTATGCGCTGAAGCTCGCGTTTTCAAAGCATCAGGACGATAAGTCGGAAGGCGACATCAGTCACTTTCAAGCATTGATGACGGCACTGGCTGCGACCGTCGGTACGGGGAATATCGTTGGTGTCGCAACCGCCGTCGTCCTCGGTGGACCGGGTGCGATCGTTTGGATGTGGTTGTCCGGTCTATTCGGGATGGCGACGAAGTATGCGGAAGCAATCCTTGCCGTCAAGTACCGTGTCGTTGATGAAAATGGACAGATGGCAGGGGGGCCAATGTATTATCTCGAGCGTGGGCTGAAGCAGAAATGGCTGGGTGTCTTGTTTGCCGCATTCGCTTCAATCGCTGCGTTCGGGATCGGGAATGGGGTCCAGACGAATTCGGTCGCCCTCGCGATGAAATCAACGTTCGATGTGCCACTTTACGTGACGGGGATCGTATTGATGGTACTGACAGGCGTCGTCATTCTTGGTGGGGTCAAATCAATCGGAAAAGTTGTCAGTTTGTTTGTTCCGTTTATGATTTTCTTCTATGTTGGAAGTGGATTACTGATTCTCGTCATGAACTATGACTTGATTCCAGGTGCGATTTCGACGATCTTCAGCAGCACGTTCTCAAGCGAAGCAATTACGGGTGGCGCGATCGGGGCGGCGATTCGTTATGGTGTCGCGCGTGGTGTCTTCTCAAATGAAGCGGGTCTTGGTTCAGCACCGATTGCAGCCGCTGCAGCGAAAACGGACTTCCCAGGACGTCAAGCGCTCGTTTCGATGACGCAGGTGTTTTTAGATACATTGGTCGTCTGTTCGATCACAGGTTTGACGCTCGTCATGGGAGGACAACTTGATACGAAGTTACAAGGTGTTGAATTGACGACAGCAAGCTTCGAGGTCTTCCTCGGTCCTGCCGGAAAATACATCGTCACGATTGGACTCGTCATGTTTGCTTATTCGACTGTTCTTGGCTGGTCGTATTATGGCGAAAAATCAATCTATTATCTATTCGGTCAAAAATCGATCCTCCCATACCGTATCCTGTTCGTCTTAGTCGCCGGAGCGGGTGCGATGACGACGAACTTGAACATGGTCTGGGCGATTTCCGATGTCTTCAATGGATTGATGGCGATTCCGAACTTAATCGGTTTGATTGGATTGTCCGGTGTCGTCATTGCTGAGACACGACTGTTCCGCGAACAGTTGAGACGAGAAGAAGCGAATCGGAAAGTTTCGTAGAACATGCGAAAATGAAAGACTCGGAAGGAACTAGTGCTTAAAAATCATTTTTGAAAACGAATGACTCTGCCATCCTCGCTTTCCCTGACAAAAGCATGTACCATGCTTTCTTTTCTTGTAAGAGTCGAGAAATAGGCATTCACATTCTATATCTATTCAACAAAAGAGAAGATTGGTTTCTAGGGTATCCCTTGGAAACCAACCTTCTCTTTTTTGCATGTGCTCCATCTCATTCAATCACTTTTTACGATAAAGCATCAGTGATTCATAAGGTCGTAACGTTAAAGTGTACCCCTCTGTCTGCATCTGCTGATAATTATGAAGCAACACCGTATAGTCCGATCCGTCATGAGGTAACGTGAACGTCGTGTCCGTTCCGTAGAAATTCGAGACGACGAGTAATTCTTCTTCATTCGTTGCGCGTTCGTACGCCCAGAGTGATGGATCGTCCGGTGTCAACAGACGGTACGAACCATCCGTGAGCACGTCATACTGTTTGCGGAGTTGAATCAACCGTTTGTAATGATGATAGACTGAATCAGGGTCTGCGACAGCAGCCTCGACATTGATCTGATCGTACGTCGGCGAGACCGGGATCCATGGCTCACTTGTACTAAAGCCACCGTTGACGGCGTCCGACCAAGGCATCGGTGTCCGCGCGTTATCGCGTGATTTTTGACGGATCGCAGCGAGAATTGCTTCTTCCGATACGCCGTTGGTCCGTGCTTCTTGATAGGCATTCAATGTCTCGACATCACGGTAGTCGGACAGATTCGTGAAGTCCGGATTCGGCATTCCGATCTCTTCTCCTTGGTAAATATACGGTGTACCTTGCAAGCCATGAAGCGTTGTCGCGAGCATCTTTGCACTCTCAACACGATACGCGACGTCGTCACCAAACCGGCTGACGACGCGGGGTTGGTCATGGTTGCACCAAAAAATTGCGTTCCAGGCTTGTCCGTTCATGCCAGTTTGCCAGTCGGAGAAAATTTGTTTCAACTGCTTGAAGTCAAACGGTGCAGCCGTCCATTTCTCACCGTTCGGATAATCGACCTTCAAGTGATGGAAGTTGAACGTCATCTTCAGTTCTTGATTTTCGAGCGAAGAATATTGAAGACAATGTTCAAGCGACGTCGACGACATCTCACCGACCGTCAAGAGATCGTGTCCGGCAAAAACGGCTGCGTTCATCTCTTGCAAGTAGTCATGAATGTTTGGTCCGTCCGTATAGTACGCACGTCCGTCTCCCTCGGGATCATTGGGAAGCCCTGGCGTCTTCGAGATCAAGTTGATGACGTCGAGTCGGAAGCCGCTGACCCCTTTATCCCGCCAAAAGCGCATCATGTTGTAAACATCTTCTCGTAAGCGTGGATTTTCCCAGTTCAGATCCGCTTGCGTCTTGTCGAACAGGTGCAAGTAATACTTGCCAGCTACCTCATCAAATGACCAAGCGGGACCGCCGAATTTCGATACCCAGTCGTTCGGTGTCTCGCGCCAGATAAAATAGTCGTGATACGGGCTGTCCGGGTGACGTCCTTCTTCGAACCAAGAGTGCGACGTCGAGCAGTGATTGACGACGATATCCATCATGACCGACAGACCACGTCGTTTTGTTTCTGCGAGTAACGTCTCGAAATCATCCATCGTTCCATACGAGGGATCGATCGCGTAATAGTCACTGACATCATATCCATTATCGTTTTGCGGTGAGGCATAGACCGGCGTCAACCAAAGGTAATCGACACCAAGATCCGCCAGATAATCGAGTTTGGCCGTGACCCCGCGCAATGTACCGGTCGCTTTGCCCTCCGGACTATAAAAACTCTTCGGATAGATTTGATAAACGGTGGATTTGCGCCAATCGGTTGTCGTGATCATCAGATACACACCTTTCTGAAATTACGCCGCTTTGTTCAGTGCGGCTTTTTTTGCGCGTTTCGTTGAGACATAGTGGAACAGGAACGTACAGGCGACAGGAACGATGATCGCGATCACCATACCGACGATGAATGACAGAATCGAGCCTGGTACGATCGAGATGAAAGCAGGTAATCCGCCAACACCGATCGCAGGAGCAAGAACGCCACTGACGGCGATGAAAGCTGACGCGATCGCTGAACCGACGAGTGCCGCGTAAAATGGATATTTGAACCGGAGATTGACCCCGAACATCGCTGGTTCCGTGATCCCGAAGTAGGCGGATAAAGCGGACGTTGACGCCATGTTTTTATCGTTGACGTTTTTCGCGAGGAAAAGCATCGCGAGTGTTGCTGAACCTTGAGCGATGTTCGAAATCGCGATCATCGGCCAGATGAACGTCGTTCCGCTCTGTCCAATCAACTGTAGGTCAACAGCGATGAACATGTGGTGCATGCCGGTAATGACGAGCGGCGCATAGAGTGCGCCGAAGAGTAAGGCACCAAGTAACGGAACAGCTTCGAACGTATTGACGACACCAATCGTAATCCAGTCACCGACTTGACGCGTGACCGGTCCGATGACGGCAAGGGCAAGGAATCCGGTCAATGTGATCGTCGTAATCGGTACGACGAGTAATTGAATCGCATTCGGTACGCGTTTTTTGAGCCATCGTTCAATCGTACTGAGAACATAAGCAGCGGCGAGCACAGGGAGTATTTGTCCCTGATAACCGACTTTTTCAATTTCAAAGAGACCGAGAATGTTGAACGTCGGGATTTCACCTTTTAGAGCACTTTGTCCGTAGTTCCATGCGTTTAAGAGATCTGGGTGAACAAGCATCAGACCCATGACGATCCCGAGAATCTCACTTCCGCCGAAGCGTTTCGTCGCTGACCAACCGACGAGTGCCGGGAGGAAGACGAAGGCGGTGTTTGCCATTATATTGATGAGATCCCAAAGTCCTTGTAAGTTTGGATAACGATCGATCATCGTCTTGCCACCGAACTCGATACCGAATAGATTATTGATTCCCATTAAGAGACCAGCAACGATGATCGCCGGGATGATAGGCATGAAGACATCAGAAAAGACTTTGATCAACTTTTGGAACGGATTCATCTTGGCAGCGCCAGACGATTTAACATCTGCGACCGTTGTTGCCTGTAAACCAGTCAGTTGAATGAATTCAGCATAGACCCGGTCGACATCACCGGCACCAATGACGATTTGATAGACACCCGCGTTCAAGAACGCGCCTTTGACGAGCGGAACTTCAAGTAAGGCTTCTTGATCGACAAGCTCTTGATTCTTAAGCGTTAAACGAAGACGGGTGACACAGTGAGCTGCCTGCTCAACGTTCTCCTTACCTCCGATGTTCTCAATGATTTGCTCTGCAATCTGACGATAGTTTGGTTTCATCTCGATGCTCCTTTTTGGAAGTGACATACTCGACCACTTTTGAAATGAAAACGTTTTCTTATCTGCGCACACTTATCTTAACTTATCTATATAAGTTGGTCAAGAACTTATATAGATAAGTTGGGGAGAATAAAAAAGAGAGAACCCGTCATGTACGGATTCCCTCATGGATCACCATCTATTCAACGCCGTGCGATATCGGTGAATTGAAATTTATCGAGGCGGTGACGTGATTCCGTTCGCTCGAAATGTTGGCCTTCATAGAAGTACGTATCGTTCGTGACGACGATGACGTGTGTCATGTCGTGAAGATCAAGTCGTTCTTGGTCTTCCCGTGTCGCAGGGCGCGCTTCAATCTTTCGTTTCGCATAGCCGATCTGCCGGCCGAGTGTCTCTTCAATGTAATGATAGATGGACCCTTTAGCAATGTCAGCGGTTAGGCCGGGCACAAGTGCGGTTACGAAATGATTAATGTCACGGATGACGCGTTCGCCATCAATCTGACGAATCCGCTCAATACGGGTTACGTCTGTTCCTTGTGCCACATGCAATAACGAAGCGAGCTCAGGAGAGGCGGAGAGCACTTCGCACGATAGCACATCCGTCTCGACAGCATGTCGACCCATCCGGCGATGCGCCTCCGAAAAGCTGACGATTCCGTTGAACTGAAACTCGATCGCTTCTTGCGATAGAACGAAGACACCCTTTCCTTGGTGTTTGCGAACGAAGCCTTTCTCTTGCAGCGCATCGATCGCTTTTCGGACCGTTCCACGACTCGCCTCGAATTCATGCATCAATTCTGTCTCAGAAGGTAATTTCATGTCAGCTGGAAGCGTTCCTTCTTGAATCCGTTGTGCGAGTTGATGATAAATGGTTAAGTATTTCGGCATACAATCCGTCCTTTGCACTCAAATAGTGCTTTTAGTGTAGCATGGAACGATTACAGGCATCAAAATAGCTCCACCTATGATCCGGATATGACCAGAAAATAGATAGAGCGTAGAAGTGTGAATGTCAGTCAACGAAGAGACGTCGAAAACGTCGTTCCTTTTTTGAGGACATCTTGTTTTTCATCGAGAACATCACTCGTCAAGAGTTCAATCGAGTCAACCGGATGTTCCAAGATGAAGCCGAAGTTACCACTCCGTGACTCGGACGGGGCATAAGTCTTCGCAAGCGACTCCAAATAGACGTCGTCCTCGAGCGTCTTTTCTGCCGCAGCATCGAGTTTGAAGTGGGCGACAGGATTGAACGTGACCGGTTCATTACTTGTGTTCTTGATCGTGACCCGTGTCTTGATCAAATCAAAGGATTCA
This sequence comes from Exiguobacterium sp. UBA5002, assembly GCF_002396765.1. Lineage (NCBI taxonomy): Bacteria > Bacillati > Bacillota > Bacilli > Caryophanales > Exiguobacterium > Exiguobacterium sp. UBA5002. The sequence goes on along the minus strand of NZ_DGYQ01000023.1, from coordinate 92,759 downwards.
TCGTGCGTAAAGCCATGGAAGAAATCAATCATGCCATAGCTTGGACGAGCATGGAATACTTTGATCTCTTCGATCGTCATCTCGATCGGACCAATCTTCCGTGTTTCGTTCACTCGTTTGAATTGTTTAAGCGTCAGGTCGCCCTTATCATCCGTGACGGTCTGATCGATTTTTGTCAAATCGCGATCGTCTGGAATTTGCGGGTTTGGAACGTAGGCGCTTGTTTTTTCAAGCGATACCGGCTGCTCCTGTTTCGCAGACGCTGGTTCTTTTGGTGTGTCTTGTGATGCTGAAGTGCCACAACCAGCGAGCACCGTCCCGAGCATCAAAGTAGCAAGTATCTGTCTCATGAACATTCTCCTTATTTCTTCGATTTCAAGAGATCAAAGATGATTTTCGCGTGATCCGTGTTGTCGACTTGTCCCGCGAAACGTTCTTTAGCAGGACCGAAAGCATAGACGGGTACGTCTTCACCTGTATGTCCACCTGTAGTCCAGCCTGTATGCGAGCGTTCGTTGAAGATTTCTTCAATCGCATTATCGATCTCGAGTAATTTCTTCGATTCAGCAGCGCGGGAGACGCTGTCGATTTCTTGATCCGTCAAGGCGAGTTTGTCTTGGTCGATGTACTTCATTAACGTTTTCCGTACGTCCGCGCCTTCGACGATTTGCTGCGCCATGAAGTCAGGTGTCTTCTTCGCTGCTTTGATTGGCTCAGCGAACCAGTTGTAAATGCCATCCGCACCAATCGAGTAACCGCCAGTCGAGTGGTCGGCTGTTGCGACGACGAGTGTATGCTTATCCTTCTTCGCGAAAGCGATCGCGGCTTTAAAAGCACGTTCGAAATCTTCCATCTCACTCATCGCACCGACGATATCATTGTCATGTCCTGCCCAGTCAATTTGACTGCCTTCGACCATCAGGAAGAATCCTTTTTTATTCGAATCAAGTCGCTTGATTGCGGCGTTCGTCATTTGAGCAAGTGACGGGACTGAGTTTTCGCGATCGATTCGTTTAGGTAATCCACCGTCTGCGAACAATCCGAGCACTTGTTTATTTTTATCCGCTTGCAGCTGATTGAGGTCAGTGACATAGCTATAGCCATCTTTCTTGAACGCTTTCGTCAAATTGACGTCTGGACGGACGAAGTTCGATTTCCCACCCCCGAGCATGACATCAATCTTATGTTTGCCGTTCACACGTTCTTTGAAATAGTCATCTGCAATCGCATTCATGTTTTTACGACTTTCGTCATGCGCACCGAATGAGGCAGGTGTTGCATGCGTGATTTCCGATGTCGCGACGAGTCCTGTTGACTTGCCACGTTCTTTGGCCGCCTCTAGGACGGTCTTGACTTCCGATTTATCATTATCGACCGCAATCGCTGCATTGTACGTCTTCACACCAGAGGACATCGCTGTCGCGGCAGAGGCGGAATCGGTGATATTCTCCTTCGCATCTTCCGGATACGTCATCTGTTGACCGACGAGATAGGGATCAAAGGCTGTTTTTTCAGCCGTCGTCGTCGAAGGATCGTTCTTTAAGTAACGGTGTGCAGACGTGTATGAGACACCCATGCCGTCACCAATCAGGAAGATGACGTTCCGGATTTCGGGTGAGTGAGTATGTTTGGCTTTCGCTTCGGCTTCCGGCATCGAAATCATCGTACTCAGGGAAAGGGTCGATAAGGCAAAAATCGGGATCAGACGTTTTAGTTTCATAGGGATTCCTCCTCGAAAGGTAATGGGTTATGGCGCTACGACCTACAAACACAACCTTACGCAGAAAATATGAAATCCATATGGACCGTCTGTAAAGGTTTGTGAAGAAACGATGACAAACGAATAGCCCTTCTGAAAAATTATCTCAGAAGGACTACTTGTGTATAGATTAGCGACTCCATCCGATCATCCGACGGTAGGAACTGAACGTCGGCCATGCGAGAATGACGATCGCGAGCCAGTACAGGAACTGGTTCTCGGACGAAATCAGACCAATGATTCCTGCGAGCAGGATCGTCGTGTAGATCGAGAACGTGATGATCAGTGCTGGGTGTAGTTTTGGGAAAATAGTGAACCGACCGAGTCGTTCGTTCGCTCCGCGGATATATAGGCGGCTACCAAAGAAGAGTAAGGCAATCGTCAAAGCTAAACAGAACAAGACGGGATACATTAGATTCAGATCGACATTACTTTCGAAAAAGAGTGCGAAGGGTGTCGTGATCGTCATCAGGAAACTTGTTGGCTTGTCTAACTCCTCGTAGGTCACACCGAAACCGAGCAGGGCGACGGCGTAGATGCTGAAATACGTGAAGTAGTTCAAGAACAAGAAGAACGTGCCGAGCAACAGTTGTCCGATGATATCACCAGCGATTGTTCCGGCGAATAAGAAGATCGTCAAAATCGTCACGTCAAATAGAAGGAAAAGACCAAAATCTTGGAAGAGTGACGACCACGTGACGTAATCAAACGGATTGATACCGCCGAACGCTTGCAGCAACAACCAGCTGACGAAGAAGCCGATGATCGGAAACAAGATCAGTGTTACGACGCCAATCGCCCATTTGATCCAGAACAACCAGACCTTCGGAAACGGTAACGCGTGCAAAATCAGGCTGCGACCACTCCCGCGCTCGGAACCGAGCATCAGGATCGCGAAGACAGCAATGAGAATCGCTGCGAATCCGGTGAAAAAGGGACTGACGAGTACGGTGTTGAGTAGAGCAGGTTGCTGAGACGCCTCGTAATTCTCGAACTCATTGATGACGGTATAACTGCCGAACCCATAGCTGAAGATCGCAAGCAGAATGAAACAAGCGAGCGGCCAGATTCCTTGTTTGATATGATAACGGATCAATTGCTTAACCATGTCGTTTCCCTCCAAATGTCCCTAAGAAGTAATCTTCCATCTGCACTGGCAAAGCATCTTTTAACAAGGGGTTCGTCGTTTCAAGATACTGCGCGCCTGCATCGGATAAGACGAGCAATGTCACGACCCGACCTGTTTGGGATAAGACGTGAAGATCAGCGTGTGACAATTCCGGAACGTCCTCATAGACGACTTGCCATTTCTGCATGCTGGCTTTGGCATCATCGAGTGCTTTGGGTTCACGGACGAGATGCTTTTCGATCGTCATGACACGGTCAGCGAGTGAATCAAGTTCTTCAAGTTGATGCGAAGCGATCAGGACCGCTGTCTGGCGTTCCGCAAGCAATGATACGAGCTGTTTCAGATAATCACGTTTGTTGATTCGATCGAGTCCGTCTGTTGGTTCATCCAGCAAGAGGACCGGAGCATTCGTCGCGAACGCAAGTTGAAGAAGGAACAACTGGGCTTGTCCTTTGGATAATGACGTCACGCGACGTCCGCGATCGAGGTTTGACGAACGACAATAGTTTTCGATGTACGTTTTCTCGAAGTTCGGATAGAACGCATTGTAGAAGTTGATCAGTTCGCCGAGTGTCATCTGGCGGTAGACGGAAACAGAATCCGGAACGAGGAAAAGGTGCTCCCGCGTCTTCGGAACGTGATGGATCGACTCACCATTCCATTCGACTTTCCCGCGGGTCGGCTCGAGCGCTCCAACGAGTGTTTTCAGTAATGTCGTTTTTCCGGCACCATTACGACCAATCAAGGCAGTAATCGTTCCTGCCGGCAGGGTGAAGGATGCATTTTCATAAATCATGGTACGGTCAATTTGTTTCGTCAGATGAGAAACGGTCAACATGAGGAATCCTCCCTTATGTGTAAAATGTGTTGATAAAGTTCTTCGTTTGAGATGGATAATTCGTCGGCGATGGCACAAAGGCGGATGAGTGGATCTTGGATGGCGGCTTGTTTGACTTCATGAAGTGGGATGTCTGAGATGAAGGAGCCTTTACCGCGCATCGTGACGATGAAGTTGCGGCTCTCGAGTTCCTGATAGGCGCGGGAGACAGTGTTCGGATTGACAAGGAGTGTACCGGCAAGTTCACGGACGGATGGCATCTGTTCGCCGGAGCGGAGTAGACCACGGGCAATCGAGCGGATGATTTGAGCGACCAACTGTTCATAGATCGGTAACGGACTTTTCGGATCAACGGTGAACATTTCTTCACCTCCTTAAGTGTACTATTTCAATTAATACACTAATTATAGGAATTTAAAACCCGTCTGTCAACGTTTCTTTTCAAGAAGACGATGACGCCATCGATCGCAATATTTGCTATACTGACGACAGAAGAATCGCCAGGAAGGATGACCGAGATGTTGGATCGATTGAGTGCGTTAGAGGACCGTTATGAAAAACTGAATGATATGTTGGCTGATCCAGCCATCATCAATGATACGAATCAATTGCGAGAGGTCTCAAAGGAGCAGTCACAACTTGCGCCGACCGTCGAGACGTACCGTGTCTATCGCGAGAAGATGGAAGCTTATCAAGAGGCACGTCAAATGTTGACGGATCAGGAGATGCGCGACCTTGCGAAGGAAGAAGTCGCGATGCTTGAGCCGGAGATCAAAGAGCTCGAAGCCAAGCTGAAAGCTTTATTATTACCGAAGGATCCGAATGACGATAAGAACGTCATCGTCGAGATTCGTGGTGCGGCAGGCGGAGACGAGGCAGCCTTATTTGCGGGTGACCTTTTCAAGATGTACTCGAAGTTCGCTGAGAAACAGAACTGGAAGATCGAAATCATCGACGCGAGCTATACGGAGCTTGGCGGTTATAAGGAAATTATCTTCATCGTCAAGGGGACGGGAGCCTACTCGAAACTGAAATATGAGAATGGGGCACACCGTGTCCAACGCGTTCCGTCAACGGAATCCGGCGGACGGATCCATACATCGACCGCAACGGTCGCCGTGTTACCGGAAGCAGAAGACGTTGAAGTCGAAATCCACGATAAGGATGTCCGGGTCGATACGTTCACATCGAGTGGACCGGGCGGGCAGTCCGTCAATACGACACAGTCCGCTGTCCGTGTCACACACGTGCCGACGGGAATCGTCGCCAGTTGTCAGGACGAGAAGTCGCAGATCAAGAACAAGGAAAAAGCGATGAAGGTCTTGCGCGCACGTGTCTACGATAAGATTCAACGCGAGCAGCAGGCGGAGTATGATGAAAAACGGAAGTCGGCTGTCGGTACAGGTGACCGTTCAGAACGGATCCGGACGTATAATTTCGCACAAAACCGAGTGACGGACCACCGAATCGGTTTGACGATCCAGAAGCTCGACCGGATCCTCCAAGGAGAGATGGATGAGGTCATTGATACGCTTGTCATGGAGTATCAAGCACGGGCATCGGAGGCGGCAAACTGATGCGGATCGCAAAACGTTTAAATGAAGCAAAAACGATGATGGAACAAGCAGGACGCGAGGGTTCGAGTGCCGAATGGTTACTCATGCACGTCTTAGAAGTCGACCGGACGGGACTCCTCGTCCGTCTGTCAGATGAATTGACACCGGAGCAGGATTTACGATTCAGTGAATACTTGCTCGCCCATGTTCACGGCGTGCCCGTGCAACATTTAATCGGCTATCAGCCGTTTTACGGACGGAACTTCAGCGTCACACCAGATGTCTTGATTCCGCGACCGGAAACGGAAGAGTTGATCGTCTTCGTCACGGAGCGTCTCAAACGTGAGTCGTTCACCGCGGGACAGATCGTCGACATCGGAACTGGGAGTGGAGCGATCGGAATCACGCTCGCCCTCGAACTCGAACAACCGGTCACGACTGTCGATATTTCACCGGCCGCTATTACTGTCGCGAAGCAAAATCAAGCAGCGCTTGGTGGAGACGTGACGTTCCTCGAAGGAGATTTACTGGCACCACTCGCGGACGATTCCGTGCGGGTGCTTGTCTCGAACCCGCCTTATATCGAGGAAGAAGAATTACTCAGTGAAGTCGTGTTCGATCATGAACCGCATCTCGCCCTGTTTGGCGGAAAAGACGGTCTCGTCTTTTACCGACGTCTCGTCGAAGAGAGTGGACGGGTCCTACGCGACGATTTCCGACTGATTGCGTTTGAAATTGGACACAATCAAGGACCAGAAGTGCAAATGATGTTAAAAGAACGTTATCCAAATGCGGAAACGGGTATTTTAAAAGATATAAACGGTAAAGACCGTATCGTGTATGCGGAACGAAAGGATTGTACAGCGTGAAGACGGAAATGATTGACTTACAGACGATGGATGAAGCAGTTCGGTTATTGCAGGAAGGAGAGGTCGTGGCGATGCCGACCGAGACTGTCTATGGTCTCGCAGGGGACGCAACGAACGAAGCGGCTGTTCGGCGAATCTTCGCCGCGAAGGGTCGACCTTCTGACAATCCACTGATTGTCCACGTCGCATCCGTAGAACAGGCACATCAGTTCGTCACGCACATTCCAGATGTTGCGGCACGTTTGATGGAGGCGTTCTGGCCAGGAGCCTTGACGATCATCCTCGAATCGAACGGCACCGCATCCACACTCGTCACAGCAGGACTAGATACGATCGGATTACGGATGCCAGACCATCCGCTCGCGCTTCGCTTGATTGAGGCGACAGGGTTGGGTCTTGCAGCACCGAGTGCCAACCGTTCCGGAAAACCTTCACCGACGTCATCTGCGCACGTCGCACATGACCTCTCGGGACGCATCGCTGCGATCGTCGATGGAGGGGAAACGGGCATCGGGGTCGAATCGACTGTCATCGATTGTACGATGACGCCACCGGCGATTTTACGACCGGGCGGCGTGACACGCGAACAAATCGAGTCGGTCATCGGTCCTGTCACACTCGATCCTGCCTTATCGATGAAAGATGTTACACCGAAGGCACCCGGGATGAAATATACTCACTATGCACCGGAAGCAACACTGTTCGTAGTTGAGGGAGATCTTTCATTCTTACAGCAACTCATCGATGATGCACGACAAACCGGACACAAGACGGGCGTTCTCCTGTTTGATGGGGAGGATGTCGACGCAGATGTTCGCTGCTCCCTTGGTAATTCGATGGAGACGGCGGCACAACGTCTTTACGATTGTTTACGGCGATTTGATCAGACGACGGTGGATCAGATTTTTGTACGAGACCTATCAGAAGAAGGGGTGGGGCTTGCGGTCCGCAACCGCCTCCATAAAGCAGCAGGTGGTCGGGTCATTCGCCCTTGAAGAAGGAGGATACGGAGATGAGCACACGTCGCGTTTTATTCATCTGTACAGGAAATACATGCCGTAGCCCGATGGCGATGGCGTTATTACGCTCGAAAGTCGCTGATCAGGAATTCGATGTCCGTTCAGCAGGACTACGTTCGATGCAAGGATTTGATGCGTCCGAGAACGCCTTACAAGTGTTACGTGAGCGCGGCATCGAACTCGAGCACTATACGCAAGTCTTTGATGATGTACTCGGACGTTGGTCTGACATCATCTTGACGATGACGCGTCAGCACAAGCAGGAAGTCGGTGAACGCTATCCGGAACTGAAGGAACGGACGTTCACCTTATATGAATATGTGACAGGGCTTGAACGGGACATCAATGATCCGTATGGCGGATCGATGAACGTCTACCGGCAAGTACGTAATGAACTCGAACCCCTCGTCAACCGTCTTGTGTTAAAATTGACGCAGAACGGAAACGGAAGAAAAGCTCCGGATACACGGAAACTTCCAAAAAAACAACCTAAACAAACGGGGGAATAGTAAAGATGAAAGTAGCAATCGGCGCGGATCATGGCGGTTTTAAGTTAAAGGCAGAAATCAACGACCTCTTACAAGAGCTCGGCATCGACTATACGGACTTCGGTACGCATTCAGCCGACTCAATCGATTATCCAGATGTCGCGATTCCAGTCGCTGAGGCAGTCGCGAACGGAGAGTTTGATCGTGGCATCTTGATTTGTGGAACAGGTATCGGGATCGGAATCGCAGCGAACAAGGTCAAGGGCATCCGAGCAGCACTCGTCCATGATACGTTCAGCGCGAAAGCGACGCGTCAGCACAACGATTCGAACATCTTGACGATGGGCGAACGCGTCATCGGTCCAGGACTGGCTCGTGAGATCGCACAACTTTGGCTTGAAACGGAATTCGAAGGCGGACGTCATGAGAACCGCGTTTGCAAAATCTCAGATTATGAGGTGAAGTAATGGACTTGACACGCATCCAGCACGATTTAGAAGAAACACTGAACGCTCTGGATGAACGATTTTCCTTAAAAGGAAAATTGCTCGTGATCGGCTGTTCGACGAGTGAAGTCATCGGCAAACAAATCGGCAAGGCAGGTTCACCGGAAGTGGCGGACGCCTTGTTCGATGTCTTCGATGCCTTTCGTCGATCGCATCAAGTCGATCTCGCCTTCCAAGGCTGTGAGCATATCAACCGAGCGCTGACACTTGAGCGGCAAACGGCTGAACGTCTCGGGCTCGATCCGGTGACGGTCGTTCCCGTTCCGGAAGCCGGTGGATCGATGGCGAGTGCTGCCTACCAACGCTTCTCGGCACCGATCGTCGTCGAAGCGATTCAGGCAGACGCCGGGATTGATATCGGTGATACGTTCATCGGCATGCACTTGAAAGCTGTTGCGATTCCTGTGCGCTTGCCGCACAAGGAAATCGGTGAGGCACACGTGACGGCAGCTGTGACACGACCGAAATTAATCGGTGGGGCACGTGCTAAATACGAATGATTGATGCAAGGGGTTGCGCACCCCTTGCTTTTTTGATGTTGTTTTTAGGGATGCCGGGAACGAAACATTCGTGTTAAGATAGGTCTATCGAAATGAAATGGGGGAATTCAGATGGAACAAACACCGCTTACGTATCTGAAACAACAAGATGAGGCACTCTTTTCGGCAATGCGCCAGGAACTAGGTCGTCAACGGGATAACATCGAATTGATCGCATCCGAGAACTTCGTCTCGCAAGCTGTCATGGAAGCACAAGGCAGTGTCTTGACGAACAAGTACGCAGAAGGTTACCCAGGTCGTCGTTATTATGGTGGCTGTGAGTATGTCGATCTCGCTGAGAATTTAGCACGCGACCGCGCGAAGGAAATCTTCGGTGCGGAGCACGCGAACGTGCAACCACACTCGGGTGCACAAGCGAACATGGCGGTCTACTTCACGATTCTCGAACAGGGCGATACGGTCCTCGGGATGAACCTATCGCACGGTGGTCATCTGACGCACGGTAGTCCCGTCAATTTCTCCGGTGTCCAGTACAACTTCGTGGAATACGGTGTCAATCAAGAGACAGAAATGATTGACTACGACGTCGTCGCGAAATTAGCAGAAGAGCACAAACCAAAATTAATCGTAGCGGGCGCATCGGCGTATCCGCGCGTCATCGACTTCAAGCGGTTCCGTGAAATCGCAGACAGCGTCGGTGCTTACTTGATGGTCGACATGGCACACATCGCTGGACTCGTCGCAGCAGGTCAACATCCGAACCCAGTCGAGCATGCACACTTCGTCACGACGACGACGCATAAGACGTTGCGTGGTCCACGTGGTGGGATGATTCTCTGTAAAGAAGAGCATGCGAAAGCAATCGATAAAGCCATTTTCCCAGGCATCCAAGGTGGTCCACTCATGCATGTCATCGCCGCGAAAGCTGTCGCGTTCGGTGAAGCTCTTGCACCAGAGTTCAAGGACTACATCGGTCAAGTCGTCACGAACGCAAAAGTCCTCGGTGAGGAATTGACGAAGCGTGGACTCCGGATCGTCTCAGGCGGAACGGACAATCACTTGCTCCTCGTCGACTTACAACCGCTCGGGATCACAGGGAAACTCGCAGAGCATGCACTTGACGAAGCCGGCATCACGGTCAACAAGAACACGATTCCGTTCGACCCAGCGAGCCCGTTCGTCACGAGTGGTATCCGGATTGGAACGGCAGCGATGACATCACGTGGCTTCAAGGAAGCCGAGATGAAAGAAATCGCCGAGTTGATCGAACTCGTTTTGAACCATCCAGAAGAAGCAGACGTTCTCGCACAAGCACGCGAGCGTGTCGTTGCTTTGACAGGTCGTTTCCCACTCTACCCAGAGCGCGGGTGATCGTCATCTCCTTCGTCCTTTTCGTTATGAGAAGGGGAAGGGGATTTTTGTTTGTCTAAAAAAGGAGGCGTACGATGTATATTCTAGTCGTTGAAGATGATCCACATATTCAAGCACTCGTCTGTTCAACGTTACAAGCCGATGGACATTCCGTCCGAGCGACAGCAGACGGAAACGAAGCGCTCGCTTGGATCGAGACGATGACGTTTGAAGCAGCCGTGCTCGACGTCTTGCTCCCCGGGCAGACCGGTCTCGTCCTGTGTGAGCGATTACGGCAAAACGGGGACATCCCGATCTTGATGCTGACGGCGCTCGGTGAACTAACGGATAAGCGGGACGGCTTTGCAGCAGGTGCTGATGATTACATCACGAAGCCGTTCGATCCGGAAGAATTAGTGTTTCGGCTTCACGCTGTGGCTCGGCGCTATCAAAAAGCGGCGCAACCCGTTCTGCATCTCGGGGATGTCACGATTGATAAACGCAGTCAGCTCGTGACGATCCAGTCGACCGAGTGGACACTCCCGCGGCGCGAGTTCGAATTATTACATCAGCTGGCAAGTTTCCCGGGACGGGTCTTCAGCCGCGAGGAATTGATCGAACACGTCTGGGGACTTGATTTCATGGGGGATGACCGGACGATTGACGTCCACATCAAACGACTTCGTGGACGCCTGAAGGAGACGAATCACGTGAAGATCGAGACCGTCCGCGGACTCGGCTACCGGTTGGAGGTCGACGCATGAGATCCCTCTATACGAAAATCGTTGGTCTCGTCTGTGTCGTCTTACTCGTGTCCGCCCTACTGGCTCTTTTAATTAGTAATATTGCCTATTATTCGTTCTGGCAGGACAGCTATAGCCAAAAAGTCGAGGAAGCGGTCGAGACAGCGATCGATTATTACGAGACGCACGGTGACGGAAAGACGGAATCGTTTTACCGGATGTTACAAGCAACTGGCTTTCAACTGTATGTCCGAACGGACGACGGAACGGAGCGTTACGGAAATCCATTTCGTGATGAAACGCTTTCGAGTCAAGTCATCGAGCAAGTGAAGAACGGTCAACCATATTACGGGATGAGCGAGTATCCGTTCCATCTATTCCTGCTCGGTCTGTTCGATAACGAGGTCATCAATACGTACGGCACATCAGTCAAAACATCGCAAGGAACGGACGCGATCTTCGTCCGTCCGGACTTAAGTCGGCAGATCCGTGAGTTGCACCTGTTTGTTGGTCTGTTCCTCGGACTGCTTATCGTGATCAGCTTTCTCTTGCTCGTCTTCTCGATCCGTTATCTCGTTCGACCGATTGATCGATTAACGAAAGCAACGGAACAGATGGCAGACGGCGACTATGGAATTCGCGTCGGAACGAAGGCGCGCGATGAGATTGGTGAACTGTCCCGACGCTTTGACGAGATGGCGATGGCGATTGAAGCGTCCGATACGGAACGACGCCGGTTCGTTGCAAATGTTTCGCATGAATTTCAGTCACCGCTGACGACAATCTCGGGGTACGCGGGACAACTCGACGTGACGGGAGAAGACGTCAGGAGACGGGCAATCATTCAACAAGAGGCAGCGCGAATGTCGGAACTGACGCGTCAATTATTGATCTTAGCGAAGCTCGATGAAGGACGACGCTTCAAGCAGCAAGCACTCGATCTGCGCACGAGTCTAGAGACGACACTCGCAACACTTGCCTTTCAGCTCGATGAGCAAGGCATCGCCGTCGCACTCGATGTATCGCCAGCGCTACAGATTCAAGCAGATGCCAGTGCGCTGGAACATGTCTTCCAAAATGTCATTCGAAATGCCGTCTCGTTCTCGAAAGAAGGAGCGACGATTCATATTCAGGCGCAAGAACAAGCGAATCAGATCATCGTCCGAATTAAAGATGAAGGACCAGGTATGACCGAACAACAGATGGAACATGCCTTTGAACGCTTTTATCAAGGCGATGCGTCCCGCACGTCGCGCGGGACGGGCCTCGGTCTTGCGATCGTCAAAAAGACGATGCGCCAACTTGGTGGGGACGCGAGCTTGTCGTCTGACTCATCCGGTTTGACTGTGACATTGACTTTTTTACGCATTTGACGCGTGCGTTCATGTTCCGTTCATATTGCAGTCGTATCATCAGTCCTGTAGCGAACATACAGGAGGGATCACGCGATGAAACTAGGATGGAAAGAACTCGTCCGAATGAAAGGACGATTCGGTTGGATGACGATCGTGACGATGTTGATCGTCTTATTGATCTTGATGATTACCGGTCTTGCGGACGGACTTGCCTATGACAATGGGGCTGCCGTCCGTAATCTGCCGGTCGAGCAGTTTGCGCTGAGTAAAGACGCGGAAGGGCAGCTGACTCGTTCGTTCTTACAGGCGGACGAGACACCGGAGGGCGCAGAAGCACTCGGTGTCCAGAACATGGTGCTTGAGAAGAAGAACGGAACGAAGGATGATGTGACAGTCTTTGCGTTACCACAGACTACGAACTATGGTCCGGAACAGCTGCGATCGTTGCAAAAAGGTGAGGTGCTCGTCGATGCTGCGTACGCGGAACAACGCGGAACCCGTGTCGGCGATACGATTACGGATTTTCGGACGAAAGAGACGTTCCGGATTGCCGGTACTGTAACGGACGGACGTTATAGTCACGCACCTGTTCTCTGGATGACGGATGAATCGTGGCAAGCATGGCAATCGAAGATGGGGGCATCATACGTCTCAGCGTATATCGGTCAGTCGTTGCAAACGGATCAAGCGGTCTTCTCAAAACAAGCAGTCGTTGAGAACGTACCAGGCTATGCAGCGGAGCAAAACTCCTTCCAGATGATGCGAGTGGCTCTCGTTGTCATCGGGGCGTTGATTCTGACAGCCTTCTTCTATATCTTGACGATGCAGAAGATGAAACAGCTCGGTGTCTTGAAGGCAATCGGCATTCGGACACGGACGATGGGTGCGAGTCTACTCGTACAAGTCATCCTCTTGACGAGCCTCGCCTTTACTGTCAGCGTCGCCATCACCTATCTGACGAGTCGTTTCCTACCGTCGGATCTTCCATTCCGTTTTGAATGGTCGACCAGTCTGATGTACGGGGGCATTTTACTCGTAACGGCAATCCTCGGTGCGCTCGTTCCGTTACGGATGGTCAAAAAACTCGAGGCAGCAGATGCGATGGGAGGAATGAACGGATGATCCGATTAGATCAGATTGAACAAAGTTATGGTGAGATGACGGTTTTACATGACATCAACTTACAAGCAGAAGCGGGTGAGTTGATTGCCCTCGTCGGACCAAGTGGTAGCGGGAAAAGTACATTGCTCCAGTTGCTTGGATTGTTACAGACACCAACGAAGGGTGCCGTCTACTTCGATGATACGTGCGTCAGTGAAGCAGCGGACGAAGAACGTCGTCGTTTGCGACTTGAGGAAGTCGGATTCATCTTTCAAGAATCGCATCTCGTACCATTTTTGACAGCAGGAGAGCAACTAGAGCTGGTCGCGCAGGAAGCGGGGCGAACCGTTGACGTGACATCGGCTCTCGCCGTGTTCGGACTCGAGCACCGGAAAGACCATTTGCCGCACGCCTTATCAGGTGGCGAACGACAACGTGTCGCGATTGCCCGGGCCTTCGTCAATGAACCACGACTTGTACTCGCGGATGAACCGACGGCAAGTCTCGATTATCCGAATGGTCGCCGGGTGATGGAGCTGTTGCAACAACAAGCGCATGTTTCTAACAAGACCGTCATCGTCATCACGCATGACGAACGGATGCTTGATGTCTGTGACCGGATTTGGCGGATTGAAGACGGACGCATCACGGAAACAAAAGTATTCCGATCCTATTCTCATCGTTAAACGATTCATCCTCTTGTTTTCGTACATCGACGTACGAAAACAAGAGGTTTTTTTCAATGCTTCGTCAAGAAGATAGGGGAAACGAACCATTTGCAGAAGCGTTATCTTTGCTATACTTAACCGTAGTAAAAAAAAGATAAAGGTGGAAATAAATGTGAACTTATCAACCTTGATCCAATCAGAACTTCAAGCCATTCAAACGGAACGCCTGACAGAATGGTTCACCCATAAAAGCCACGAGCGCCGGGAATATCACCGGATGCTCGAAGATTTCAAAGCAATCGTCATCATGCAACAGGCAGGATTTTATGAACAGGCAGATGCTCGTTTTGAACAGTGGAAGACCTTACCGATGCCAGCAGAAGTCTATCGTTATCGCCTGGCGATCGCAGGAAAAGCAGGTGGGAAGCGTCTTGCCCAGAAGCGATTGGCATCCTTTCCCATGACGGTTCAGAATCATCCGCAATTGAAAGACTGGAAGCGACTCGGAAAACTGAATCCATGGTGGATTGGTGGAGCCGTTGCTGTCGTCTCTCTCGTTCTCGTCTGGACACAGTTGGATAGCGAACCCGCAACACCAGTCGCAACGAAACAAACAGAGGTCGAGCAACAACTCGCAGCGCTGCAAACGGAAGTCGAACAGTTAAAAGAAAAAAACGAGCAGCTGGCAAGTGAGCAAGAAAAAGCGAAAGCGATTAAGCCAGAGAAGAAGGAGACTTCTTCCGAAACAAAGCAGACGCAACTACCTCCGAAAGAAGCACTCGAGCAAGGGGTTGCTGCCGTTCAGGCGAAAGACTACAAACGAGCAGACAGTGTCTTGACCGGATCCGTCTTGACGAACAAAGAGACAGCAGGTATGGCACGCTTCTATAAGTTGATCACTGCCGGAAAGCTCAAGCAGACGACACAGGTGGATTATATTGCCTATCGGAAAGATTTCCCGAAGTCCGGATACATGAGTGACGTCCTCTGGATGCAAGCGGTCTATGAACAAAAATATAAAAAAGGTGATTATCGTGCGACCTTGCAAGAACTCGCGAAACAACCGGACAATGAATGGTCTTACGCCGCAAAAGCAATTCTATCAGGGAAGAGTACGCTCGGGAACTGACGAAAAAACAGTTCCCAAGCAGTACGTTTTTAGAGTACAATGCGAAAAGAGAATGGAGAGGAGATGCAAACAATGAGTAAAGTACATGTATTTGATCACCCATTGATTCAGCACAAGATGACGATCATGCGTAAAGTCGAAACAGGAACGAAACAATTCCGGGAACTTGTCGACGAGGTGGCTTCATTGATGGCATATGAAATCACACGTGACCTTCCACTCACAGATGTCGCGATCGAGACACCGGTCACGAAGACGACGCAAAAGATGATCGAAGGCAAGAAACTCGGGATCGTCCCGATTCTCCGCGCCGGTCTCGGTATGGTCGACGGGATGCTCCGCATGATGCCGAACGTCAAAGTCGGTCACATCGGTTTGTACCGTGATCCGGAGACACTCGAGCCAACGGAATACTACCTCAAGCTCCCAACAGACGTCGCAGAACGTGATTTCGTCGTCGTTGACCCGATGCTTGCGACAGGTGGTTCGGCGGCAGACGCCATCTCCTCCTTAAAGAAACAAGGGGCGAAGAGCATCAAGCTCGCATGTCTCTGTGCAGCACCTGAAGGCGTTAAACGCGTTCAAGAAGAACACCCAGACGTCGACATCTATCTCGCGGCACTCGACGAGAAGTTGAACGACCACGGATACATCGTCCCAGGACTCGGTGATGCAGGAGACCGTCTCTTCGGAACGAAGTAAAAAGACAGCAAGATATACGAAAAGACCGCAGACGATGATCTGCGGTCTTTTCGTTGCTATTTCGTAAACTGCGCAAGATTGCTGAAATATGCTTTAATGAAAAAAGGAAAAAAGGAGGAAGTCACCATGCCGATTACAGTCATGCCGATTTTCGGGACGCGACCGGAAGCCATCAAGATGGCACCGCTCGTCAACGCCCTAAAGCAGCACCCTGCTTTTGATGTTCATGTTACGATCACTGCCCAGCACCGGGAGATGCTCGATCAAGTGCTCGATCTGTTTGAGATCGAACCGGATCATGATTTGAATATCATGAAGCAACGTCAGACACTCGTTGATATTACGACGCGTGGTCTCGAAGGACTCGATGCGATCATGAAGGAGATCAAGCCGGATCTTGTCCTCGTTCACGGCGACACGACGACGACGTTCGTCGGAAGCCTCGCTGCCTATTACAATCAGATCGCGGTCGGTCACGTCGAGGCGGGACTGCGGACCTATAATAAGTACTCTCCGTTCCCGGAAGAGGTCAATCGTCAGTTGACGTCGACGCTCGCGGACTTACATTTCGCTCCGACAGCGCAAGCGGCAGCGAATCTCGCATCCGAAAATCGTCACGCCGGTGTTTACATTACAGGAAACACGGCAATCGATGCCCTGCAAACGACCGTCCAATCGGATTACGTCCACCCGATGCTCGAGACGGTCGGGGACCGGAAGTTGATCTTGATGACAGCGCACCGTCGTGAGAACCAAGGTGAAAAGATGCATCAGATGTTCCGAGCGATCCGTCGTCTCGTCGATGCGTTCCCGGATACACATGTCGTCTATCCAGTCCATCTCAATCCGGTCGTTCAAGAAGCAGCGAAGACGGTCTTTGAGGGGCATGATCGGATTTCTCTGATCGCACCGCTCGACGTCTTCGACTTCCACAACTTCGCAAGTCGTGCGCATTTAATCCTGACTGACTCGGGTGGCGTACAGGAAGAAGCGCCGTCACTTGGTGTACCTGTGCTTGTCTTACGCGACACGACAGAGCGTCCAGAAGGGATTACTGCCGGAACGTTGAAGCTTGCCGGAACGGAAGAAGAGACGATCTATCAGATGGCAACAGAACTCTTGACGAACAAAACACTTTATCAGGAGATGGCGCATGCTTCAAACCCGTATGGAGACGGTCACGCGTCCGAACGCATCGTCCAAGCAATTCTGCATCACTTCGGTCAAGGAGAAGCACCGGCACCGTTACTCACGCAATAAAAAACGATCATCCTCGAATCGCTTGCATTCACTTGCTTTCCTCAGGCGAGACGTGAGCCGCGCCTCCTTCGTCTTTAGACGAGGAGTCGGATCTCACTTGTCTCTGACAGCACGAAAACTCGTGCTTTTTCCTGTAGGAGTCGCGTGATGTGAGCGATTCTTTGTTATGTCTTGAATTTCGTGTAATCGCAATAGTTGATTTAGGAGGATAATATCTTTAAATCTTACCATTTCCACTAAAATCAGCCCATTTGTTTAGAAAATGTAAAACCAAATGACCTTGAAACTGGAAGGGAAGCGATGACGATTCAAGCTGTGACGTAGCGCACGATTAAAAAAATGGAAATCGCTGAAATGTATTGTTACAAACAGATGTCAGAGCTGTTTTTATGTCCTGATTCGGAAGCGTTTTCAATTGTGAACAAAAAATGTTTTTTCACAAAATCGACACAAATCAATTTTAGAGGGCTTGTTTCGCTTTAACGGGCACGATATAACGTTACTATTCAACGATTTTGTTCACCATATGAATAATCTCTTTAACCGTTGATAGTACTACATATTTTCTTCACATCTTCGTGAAATGACTTGCATGGATGATATCTGTGAAAACCTTATCAATCGTTGATATGTATAGGTTTTTCGGCTCTGTTTTTATTGTGAATTCATTTGACTATGAAAGCTGCTTCATTGTATTCTTGACTAGTATGAAAATCCGCAAATTGTGGGAAAGAAAAAGAACTCACAATTGGGAAAAAAGGGGGTCGTCTCTAGTGCGCCAAAGTGGGCTCGCGAAGAGTATGGTCATGGCCTCGCAAATTTCGACGGCACTGGCTGCACCGATCGTCATTGGCTTTTTGGTTGGGAACTATGGGGAACAACAACAATGGTGGGAAAAAATGGGTGCGACGTTCGCCGTGTTCATCGGGATTTTCATCGGCATTCTTTGCATGATCGCCATGATCAGGCACTTGTTAGGGGAGAAGACATGAACATCATCCTTCAAGATGCGTTGTATCGTGCGTACTTACGATGGTTTGGACTCTTTTATGGAATCCTAGCTGTCCTGCTGCTCATCGGACGCCCGAGTGACCCAGTCATCTATGGACTAGCACTTGGTGGAACTGGCAGCTTTCTGATCTTGACGCTTCAACGACTTAGCGTCGATCGGATGTATCGTGTAATTGAGACGGGGCGTAAGCCAGTGTCTCGAGGGACCGTTTCACGCATGGCGGTCGCGGTACTTTGTGTGATGATCGGTTTGAAATATCAAACTGAATTGTCATTAACTGCGGTGGTAATAGGCCTTCTCGCCGGCCACGTCATACAATTTTGTGAGTTCTTGACTCACGAACTCAAGCGGGAAAAGAGGTGAATAGTCAAATGAACCACGAAATGCCACTTTACGAAATCCCACTCTGGGGTGACTTCGTTCTGTACGGTAGCTGGACGAACTTGATCACAGTATTGATTGCTGCTGCTCTCGTCTTCTTGATTGCCGTGGCCGGTACGCGACGTCTTGTGATGAAGCCAACCGGTGCTCAAAACGTGATGGAGATGTTCCTCGAATTCGTTCGCGGCATCATCAGCAGCACGATGGACTGGAAAACAGGGGGTCGCTTCCTTACGTTCGGAATGACATTATTCCTGTTCATCCTTGTGTCCAACATCATGGGTCTCCCATTCAACGTCGTGACGGGACACTACATTTGGTTCAACTCACCAACTGCAGATCCTTACGTGACACTGGCACTTTCATCTCTCGTAGTAGTCTTAAGTCATTACTACGGTGTGAAAATGCGAGGCTTCGGTGCTTATGCGAAAACATTCATGACACCGATGTTTATCATTACCATCATCGAGGAGTTTGCAAACACGTTGACGCTCGGTCTTCGTCTTTACGGAAACATTTTCGCTGGTGAAATCATGATCGGAATTATTCTTTCGATCGGTATCGTCTCTGGTACGAACGATTTCCAATTCCTCGGACCAGTCGGCGCGATCATCTCGGGTATCCCGATGTTGATCTGGCAAGGATTCTCACTCTTCATCGGTGGTATCCAAGCGTATATCTTCCTTATCTTGACGATGGTTTACATCGGACATAAGGCAGCGCACGACCATTAATTCGAAGGTAAAGCATCCGCTTTTCCGATAACAGCACGACAAATCAATGAACATACTCTAGGGAGGCAATTTATCATGAATCTTATTGCAACAGCGATCATCATCGGACTCGGCGCACTCGGCGCAGGTATCGGTAACGGTCTTATCGTAAACGGTACAGTATTAGGTCAAGCACGTCAGCCAGAACTCAAAAACGAACTTCGTCAAACAATGTTCATCGGTATCGGTCTCGTTGAGGCACTTCCAATCATCGGTGTAGCGGTCGGTTTCCTTCTTCTCAACTCTTAATCCACGATTAACGAGAACGGACTACATAGGGCGCTATTCGTTCAACGTTTGAGTGAACCGTCACGGGAGCTTAGGCTCCCTTATGTAGATATTGAAGTTGAACCAACCACGAGGGGAGTGTAATCGAATGAATCTAACGTATCTTGCGGCAGAGGCTGGTGGCGAAGGCAACCATCTCTTATTAGCCAACATGATCGTCACGATCGTCGTTTTCCTCTTGCTCCTCATCCTCTTGAAGAAATTCGCATGGGGCCCGCTCGTCAACATGATGAAAGCGCGGGAAGAGCATGTGGCTAGCGAGATCAACTCGGCTGAAAAGAGCCGTAAAGACGCTGAAGTCTACGTAGAACAACAACGCGAAGAATTAAACAAGGCGCGTACGGAAGCACGCGATCTTTTAGAAGCATCACGCCGTCAGGCAGAAGCAGAGCAAGCACGTGCGATGGAGCAGGCACGTCTTGAATCCGAAATGAGTAAGGAAGAAGCTCGCCGTGCGATCGAACGTGAACGCGCTGAAGCACAAGCTGCTTTGAAGAACGATGTCGCTCTTCAAGCAATCGCTGCAGCACGCCACGTCATGAAAACACAGCTTGCGACAGACGAAGCCGCTCAAAAAGCACTCGTCGATCAATTCCTTGCTGATACTAAGGGCACGAACTAATGCGTGATCACGTAGCGGGACGCTACGCAAAAGCGCTCTTCGATCTTGCGCTTGAGCACCATGTGCTCGAGCAAGCAGAAGCTGATGTGCGGACGCTCGGCGAAGTGCTCCACGCAACACCAGAGCTCGCTTCGGTTTTAGATAACCCATCGATTTCTGCTGAAGAGCTCAAGCAAGTTCTTCAAACAAGCTTCACTGGCTTCAACTCGATCGTCTTGAACACATTGCTCGTCATGGTCGAAAACGACCGGGCGGCAGAAATCGTTACATTACCGGAACACTTCATTGCATTGTTGAATGAACACCGCAATGTCGCGACGGCAATCGTCACGAGTGCATACAAATTGTCAGACGAGGAACTCACGAAAGTGAAAGAGACGTTTGGCCAAAAATCAGGTAAAACGCTTGAAGTCGAGAACGTCGTCGACACGAGTGTCATCGGAGGACTTCGCGTTCAAATCGGTTACACGACATATGACGGTACGATCGAAACTAAACTAACGCGCCTTGAGCGTGAGCTGTTAAAAGCGTAAGAAAATAGGGGTGAAACGCATGAGCATTAGAGCTGAAGAAATCAGCGCCCTGCTTAAAGCGCGTATCGCGCAGTACGGTTCTACGATGGAAGTGAACGAGACAGGTACGGTCATCCAAATCGGTGATGGTATCGCTCGTGCACACGGACTCGACAACGTCATGTCGGGAGAGCTCGTAGAATTCGCTAACGGCACAATGGGCTTGGCGCAAAACTTAGAAGAAGGCAACGTCGGTATCATCATCCTCGGTGACTACCTTGAAATCAAAGAAGGTGACTCTGTTCGCCGTACGGGCCGCATCATGGAAGTACCAACAGGAGACGCACTCCTCGGACGTGTCGTCAACCCACTCGGTATGCCAATCGATGGTCTTGGTCCAATCGAAACAGAACACTACAACCCGATCGAGCGTAAGGCGTCTGGCGTCATGGCGCGTAAATCGGTACACGAACCACTTCAGACAGGAATCAAGGCGATCGATGCCCTCGTTCCAATCGGTCGTGGACAGCGTGAGTTGATCATCGGTGACCGTCAGACGGGTAAAACGTCGATCGCCATCGATACGATCATCAACCAAAAAGAAGAAAACATGATCTGTATCTACGTCGCAATCGGACAAAAAGAATCAACAGTCCGTGGCGTCGTCGAGACGCTCCGTAAAAACGGTGCCCTCGATTACACGATTGTCGTTTCGGCAGCGGCTTCACAGCCAGCTCCACTTCTTTACCTCGCACCATTCGCAGGTGTCGCGATGGGTGAACACTTCATGGACCAAGGCAAACACGTTCTTGTCATCTATGATGATCTTTCAAAACAAGCAGCTGCTTACCGTGAGCTTTCACTTCTCTTGAAACGCCCACCAGGCCGCGAAGCTTACCCAGGGGATGTCTTCTACCTCCACTCACGCCTTCTTGAGCGTGCGGCGAAGTTGAACGACGAGCTTGGCGCAGGTAGCTTGACTGCCCTTCCGTTCATCGAAACACAAGCGTCGGATATCTCAGCTTACATCCCGACGAACGTTATCTCGATCACGGATGGTCAAATCTTCCTTCAATCGGATCTCTTCTTCTCAGGTGTCCGTCCCGCGATCAACCCGGGTCTCTCGGTATCGCGTGTAGGTGGTTCGGCTCAAGTAAAAGCGATGAAGAAGGTAGCGGGTACGCTCCGTCTTGACCTCGCATCTTACCGTGAGCTTGAAGCATTCGCTCAGTTCGGATCTGACCTTGATAAAGCGACTCAATCGAAGCTTAACCGTGGTGAGCGGACAGTTGAAGTCTTGAAACAAGACTTGAACCAACCACTTACTGTCGATAAGCAAGTCATCATCATCTATGCCTTGACTCGTGGTCACCTTGATGATGTTGCTGTAACGGATATTCGTCGTTTTGAAAAGGAACTCAACCTCTGGCTCGATCAAAACCGCAAACAACTTTGCGATGAGATCCGTAAGACAGGTAACCTTCCAGCAGACGAAGAGATCGTAGCAGCAATCTCAGAATTTAAGAAAACGTTCCAAGCGACGGTCTAATCCGGCGGAACGCTCTTGATACTAACAAGGTGGTGAATCGAAATGGCATCGTTGCGCGAGATACAAACGCGGATCAACTCGACGAAAAGTACGAAACAGATCACGAAAGCGATGAACATGGTTTCGGCGTCGAAACTGAACCGCGCTCAAGCACATAGCGCGAAGTTCCAACCTTACATGCTGAAAATGCAAGAGGTACTCGGAACCATTGCGAATGGCACGACAGGTGCGAGCCATCCGATGCTCGAGAAACGTCCCGTCAAAAAGACGGGCTATATCGTCATCACATCGGATCGCGGCTTAGCTGGTGCATATAACGCCAACGTGCTGCGTGAAGTCTACCGGGAAATCAAAGAAAAGCATACTACGGACAGTTACGTTCTCTTCGTGGTCGGTAAAGTCGGTGTCCAGTTCTTCCGTTCACGCGGAATCACGGTCACGGATGCGATCACAGGCTTGAACGATTCTCCTTCGTATGTCGACGTCGCTGAGATCGTGAAGCGCACAGTGAGTGCGTTCACGATCGGCGAAATCGACGAGCTCAAGCTGTGCTACAACCACTTCTTATCTGTCATCAGCCAGGAAGTGAAAGTCGAAACTCTTCTCCCACTCGGAGAAATCGAAGCTTCGTCTTCGACGACTTATGAGTACGAGCCAAGCGAGGAACAAATCCTTGCGGAACTCCTCCCGCGTTATGCGGAGAGCTTGATCTTCGGTGCGCTTCTTGACGCGAAAGTAGCAGAACATGCGTCACGTATGACAGCAATGCAAAGTGCGACAGATAACGCAGATGACTTGATCGGTCGATTGACTCTCGTCTACAACCGAGCTCGACAAGCTGCAATCACGCAAGAAATCACAGAGATCGTCAGTGGGGCTGCTGCACAGCAGTAATCCCGACTGACGTAACGATAGGTAGGAGGAAACACGATGAACGAACTCGGTTTAAAAGGCCGCGTCGTCGCGGTCATGGGACCTGTCATCGACGTTAAGTTCGAAGGACACTTACCGAACATCTACAACGCGCTTCGTATTCAATATACGCCGCAAACTGTAGAAGAAGTGGCTATCGACTTGACGCTTGAGGTCGCCCTGCACCTTGGTGACGACGTCGTCCGTACCATTGCGATGGACTCAACGGATGGAGTACGCCGTGGAATGGAAGTAATCGATACGAATGCTCCAATCTCGGTACCCGTCGGAGAAGCGACACTTGGTCGCGTCTTCAACGTACTCGGCAACCCAATTGATGAAAAAGAAATCGCTGCTGACGTGGAACGTCTTCCGATCCACAAAAAAGCACCGACTTTCGATAACCTTTCAACGAAAGTTGAAATTCTCGAGACTGGAATTAAAGTCGTCGACTTGCTCGCTCCTTACATCAAGGGTGGTAAGATCGGTCTCTTCGG
Organism: Exiguobacterium sp. UBA5002; assembly: GCF_002396765.1. NCBI lineage: Bacteria > Bacillati > Bacillota > Bacilli > Caryophanales > Exiguobacterium > Exiguobacterium sp. UBA5002. The sequence continues at coordinate 69,241 of NZ_DGYQ01000023.1, read as the reverse complement.
TGGTGCCGGTGTAGGTAAGACCGTCCTCATCCAGGAATTGATCAACAACATCGCCCAAGAGCACAGCGGTATCTCGGTATTCGCAGGTGTTGGTGAGCGGACGCGTGAAGGAAATGACTTGTTCCACGAGATGACGGATTCAGGCGTTATCAAACAAACAGCGATGGTCTTCGGTCAGATGAACGAACCACCGGGTGCACGTCTTCGTGTTGCCTTGACTGGTTTGACAATGGCAGAATACTTCCGTGATGAGCAAGGACAAGACGTTCTTCTCTTCGTTGATAACATCTTCCGTTACACACAAGCGGGTTCTGAGGTATCGGCCCTTCTCGGTCGTATGCCATCTGCCGTTGGTTACCAGCCGACACTCGCAACAGAGATGGGTATGCTCCAAGAGCGAATCACATCAACAAACAAAGGTTCGGTTACATCGATCCAAGCGGTTTATGTACCAGCCGATGACTATACTGACCCGGCTCCTGCGACGACGTTTGCTCACTTAGATGCAACGACGAACCTTGAGCGCCGTCTCTCTGAGATGGGGATCTATCCTGCCGTGGATCCACTTGCTTCGACATCACGTGCCCTTTCACCGGAAATCGTCGGCGAAGAGCACTACAGTGTTGCACGTCAAGTTCAAGAAACACTTCAGCGTTATAAAGAACTTCAAGATATCATCGCGATCCTCGGTATGGACGAGTTGTCAGAAGACGACAAATTGACTGTACACCGTGCGCGTCGTATCCAGTTCTTCTTGTCGCAGAACTTCCACGTAGCTGAGCAGTTCACAGGACAAAAAGGATCGTACGTCCCAGTTAAGGACACGATCCGCGGCTTCAAAGAAATCCTCGAAGGTAAACACGATGACTTAACGGAAGAAGCATTCCGTCTCGTCGGTCCGATCGAAGATGCGATTGAAAAAGCGAAGGCGCTTGTCTAAGTGACAAAGCATAAGGGGGACTTGAGATGAACACACTTCATGTCAATATCGTCACCCCGGATGGCGAAGTGTATGATGGCGATGTCCGTATGGTCGTTGCGAAGACGATTTCTGGTGAGATCGGGGTTCTCCCGCACCACGTCCCACTCGTGACACCACTCGACATCAGCATCTTGAAGTTGCGCCACGAAGATGGCGGACGCACGTTGATCGCTATCAGCGGTGGCTTTATGGAAGTGCGCCAGGATACTGTAACGGTTCTTGCGGAAACTGCGGAGCAAGCAGACAAGGTCGATTACGACCGTGCTGCAGCTGCGAAGGTTCGTGCAGAACGTCGTCTCCAGGACACGAAATTATCAGAACTCGAATTCAAGCGTGCTGAACTTTCACTGAAACGAGCAGTTAACCGTCTCAGCTTGAAAGATTACGGTCGCGATTGATGTCGATCAAAGACTCGATTCCTTCATGGAATCGGGTCTTTTTTTGTACGACGCATCAATGAATGAGTGCGAAGAAGCGTTTTCTGAGCGAGGCGCTTGGAATCAGGTTTAGGAACCGAAAAATATGTAAAAGAACACTATATGCCTTGTTTTAACGATTTCTTCAACAGAAAGCTCATGATTTTCCTCATTTGCTCTTCAATAAATATATTTTATGCGATAAAATAAATGCAGCTTGTGTCATTTTGTTTGCGCAATCATTCATTTTATGAAATCATAGTAAAGTTGAAGAAATTATGAAGAAGAGGTGCGAGGATAGTGACGTCAATTGGTATTAGTGCTCTGATCAGCATGCTCATGTACGTGATCGCCATCTTGTTTGCTTGGTGGGTGATGTTACCAATCAAATGGGATAAATTCCTGCAACATCCTAGAGGTCCACAGGCGGTTTTACTACGTGTCCTGCTTGCTGTTGCTCTTGGTTCCAGTCTGGCGCGCTTTTTACTTGAATATGCTGGTTTTGCGCAACGTCTGAAATTCTTATTCAGCTGAACTTGTAACTTCATTGTAAACCTTGTATCGTGAAACTGGATTACCATGGAAAAGGACACTGTTCTTTAATGAAAGAACACAGTCAATTTATCAATCATCGAAACAGTCGCGTAGTAGTTTTAACTATTGGGAGTTTCTCTTCTATCGGTTCATTTTGAACCGCATACGCACTTATCACGCTATCATAAATAGAACAGAAACGAAGCAGAGGAGTATGGGGAATGGAAAAAATCGTTGTCCGAGGCGGACGTAAATTAGCTGGCACAGTCAAAGTAGAAGGTGCAAAAAATGCCGTATTAAAAACACTCGTTGCAACATTGCTTGCATCAGAAGGACAATCGGTTCTTCAAAACGTACCACGTTTAGCGGACGTCTACACGATCAACAACGTGTTGCGCAACTTAAACGCAGAAGTTGAATTCGATGCAGAAGCAAATACAGTGACGGTCAATGCAGAACCGAACCTTAAAGACGAAGCACCACTTGAGTATGTTCGGAAGATGCGGGCATCAATCCTTGTCATGGGACCATTACTCGCACGTCTCGGTCGCGCACGCGTTGCGATGCCAGGTGGTTGTGCAATTGGGTCACGTCCAATTGACCTCCACTTGAAAGGCTTCGAAGCGATGGGAGCGAAAACGATCATTGGAAATGGATTCGTTGAAGCACATGTAGACGGCCGTTTAAAAGGTGCAAAAATCTATCTTGACTTCCCATCAGTCGGTGCGACAGAGAACATCATGATGGCGGCAACTCTCGCAGAAGGAACAACAGTCATCGAGAACGTCGCAAAAGAACCAGAAATCGTTGACCTTGCGAACTTCTTGAACGCAATGGGCGCAAAAGTCCGCGGTGCAGGTACAGAAACGATCCGCATCGAAGGCGTCGAGAAATTACACGGTGCAACACACTATGTCATTCCGGACCGAATCGAAGCAGGTACGTTCATGATCGCAGCAGCGATCACAGAAGGTGACGTTGAAGTCATCGGCGCAGAACGCGAACACCTTCGTCCACTCATCTCGAAGATGGAAGAGATGGGCGTTAAGATCACGGATACAGAAGAAGGACTCCGTGTCGTTGGTCCAGCGAAACTTGAAGCAGTTGATGTCAAGACGATGCCACACCCTGGTTTCCCGACAGACGTTCAAGCACAAATGATGGCTCTCGTCCTCAAAGCAGGCGGCACATCCGTCATCACGGAAACGGTCTTCGAAAACCGTTTCATGCACGTCGAAGAATTCCGTCGCATGAATGCGGACATCAAGATTGAAGGTCGCTCGTCGATCATCAATGGCGGCGTACAGTTGCAAGGAGCAGAAGTTCTTTCAACAGATCTTCGCTCAGGTGCTGCACTCGTCACAGCAGGATTGATCGCTGAAGGCGAAACGCGTGTCGGTGCGCTTCACCACATCGATCGTGGATACGTCGACTTCCACCTCAAACTTCAAGCACTCGGTGCAGACGTCGAACGTGTGACAGAAGAAGCAGCAATCGTCGAAGAAACGGCAGCAACAAAGCTTTAATTCCAATTATCCAAGCATCATCTCATGTTTTTGAGATGATGCTTTTTTGATGTATTTTCAAAAAGATGACAATGAAATGTGAAAAGCGAAAAAGAAAGTCGTTTCGTTATGAGGCGTATGCTAGAATTGAAAAGTATGTATACATAAATGGGTTAGACGTCCAAACGACGTTCTATATTTTGGAAGAATAGCCATCGGGTAAAGGAGAGCACACGAGATGTTTTCAAAAGATATCGGAATCGACTTAGGGACGGCGAACGTCGTCATTCATGTCAAAGGAAGAGGCATCGTCCTCGATGAGCCATCGGTCGTCGCGATCGATAAGGCAACAGGTAAGATTCATGCAGTAGGAACGGAAGCACACTTGATGGTAGGGCGGACACCGGGGAACATCGTCGCGATTCGTCCCTTACAAGACGGAGTCATCGCGGACTTTGAAATGACGGAAGCAATGCTTCGCCATTTCATCGATAAGATTGAAGTCCGTAAGATGTTCGGTGGCGTCCGGATGTTGATCTGTACACCAGCAAGCATCACGACGGTTGAAGCGAAGGCGATTCGTCAAGCCGGTGAAAAATCAGGCGCAAAGACGGTCTTCCTCGAAGTCGAGCCGAAGGTCGCAGCAGTCGGTGCCGGTATGGACATTTGGATGCCAGCAGGGCACATGGTCATTGATATCGGTGGGGGAACGACGGACGTCGCTGTACTATCGATGGGTGATATCGTATGCGGGGAGACGATCAAGGTCGCAGGAGATCGCTTCGACCACGACATCATCCGTTCAATCAAGGATACACATAAGCTCATCATCGGGGAACGGACGGCACAAGCGGTCAAGACGACAGTTGCTACTGTTTCAGAAGACGGACGGAGCGAACAGATGGATATTCGGGGACGCAATCTCGTGACAGGCTTACCGCACAACATCACGGTGACATCAGAAGAGATGCACGAAGCGCTCGCGGAAGCAGCGATGGAAATCGTCGAAGCAACGAAGCGTGTGCTCGAGAAGACGCCACCAGAGCTTGCAGCGGATATCATCGATCGCGGTATCATCCTGACGGGTGGGGGCGCACTCCTTGACGGCATCGATCAACTGCTTGCAAAAGAACTCGGACTACCGGTTCTGATCGCAGAAGATCCAATGCTATGTGTCGCACGCGGTACAGGCATCATGCTCGATAATCTAGGCAAGTGATGAAAAGATGGAAGTGTTCTCAACGGAGAATGCTTCTTTTTTTTGTAGCATTCATTTTGCGAATTAATGAAGAGTAGAGGACAACTGGAAGAAACACTTGAACGATTCAAACGCTAGACATTTCACATTGTGAAGTGTATATTAGAAGTTGTTGTATTGAAACGAATTGTCAAATAAAAGGAAGTGATGCCACAATGCCATTGTGGAAAAGAAATTTAGTCGTTGTTTGGTTCGGTAGTTTTTTGACCGCTGCAGCCCTCAGTCTCGTATTACCGTTTTTGCCTTTATTCATTGAAGAACTCGGTGTCGACAGCCGACAAGACATTACGACCTGGTCCGGTATCGCCTTTGGTGCAACGTTCCTCGTCGCTGCGATCGTCTCACCAATCTGGGGACGTCTCGCTGACCGAAAAGGTCGGAAGCTGATGTTGCTTCGCGCAAGTCTTGGTATGTCGATCGTCATGTTCTTGATTAGTTTCGTTCAAGACGTCTATCAACTCGTATTCTTACGTCTTGTCATGGGAGCCGTGTCCGGATTCATTTCAGCCGGTATTACACTCGTTGCTTCCCAAACCCCAAAAGAGAAAAGTGGCTGGGCGCTCGGCACCCTGTCGACCGGTGGGATTGCCGGTGGATTGCTAGGACCTCTCATTGGAGGATTCCTCGCCGACGTTGTTGGGCTTCGACCCGTTTTTCTCTTTACGAGCGTACCGCTCTTCATTACCTTCCTCGTGACCTACTTCTTAGTCAAAGAAGAATTCGTCCCAATGGAAGTTAAAAAAATGGCGTCCGCGAAGGAAATCATCCAGTCGCTGCGTCATCCGGAACTGATTTTAAGTCTCTTTTTGACGACGTTCCTGATTCAGTTCGCGGCACAATCAATCAGTCCGATCCTGTCGCTGTATGTTCGAGAACTTAGTCCGGGGACAGAACGTCTGGCGTTACTATCCGGGATTGTCGCTTCGGCACCTGGGATTGCGGCATTGATTGCGGCACAGCGTCTCGGTCGTCTCTCAGATAAGATTGGAGCAGAGCGTGTCTTGTTTTTTGCGCTACTTATTTTTGCGGCGTTCTTGATTCCGCAAGCGTTCGTCACGGATACGAGCCAACTGATCGTCTTACGGATGGGAATTGGTTTTGCGACAGCAGCACTGATGCCATCGGTACAGGCATTGCTTCGGAAGAATACGCCAGCCAATGCGTCAGGACGGATTTTTGGATATAACCAGTCCGCGCAGTTCATGGGGAACTTCCTCGGACCGCTCGCGGGTGGACAGATTGCCGGTCACTTCGGCTTTGAAGCGTTATTCCTCTTCACTGGACTGATCGTCATCACGAATGCCGTGTTAGAGCGGACACAAACAGCAGTGCTTAGTAAAAATAACGGATAAGGTAAAACACGTCGACTCTAACGAAGGAGTCGACGTGTTTTTTGTCTTAAGAAGGCGGTTCGAGAACGTCTTCCAAAAAGGAAGGTTGAGAATGTTTCAGTTGCTCCTGGACGAGAGAAGAGAGCGCACGCACCTTGAAATCCGCTGCATAATGGAACAGGCCGTTATCGAGTTCCGTGATAGATGCAGGAACGAGAAAAATCTCGGGATGAATCAATGAGGCAAGTGTCACGTTCAGTTCGATGTTTTGATGAATCGGCAGACGAATCGAAGAGTAGAAGAACAACGTCTTATTCGTACATCGATTGATCAGGATATCAGAGGATCCGACTTGGATGGCTCGACCGTTCAGCCGGGTGATCGTGATTTGAGCAAATAATGATAAAATCGCTTCGACTGGAGCGGCTGTACCGGTGTGTTGTGGATATAACATCCCTTTCGTCAGTAATTTTTCAAAAGTGCTCTCTGACACAGGTTTGCTAAACAAATAGCCTTGAATCAGGTCGCACTGTAACTCGCGATAAAAATCGAGCTGCGGAATCGTTTCGATGCCTTCTGCAACGACAGTCAATTGAAACTCCTTTGCCATGAATAGAATACTTTTGACGATGGAACGACTTTTCGGATCGTGCTCGATCAGTTGCGCGAGGGAACGATCGATCTTTAGGCAATTGATCGGATAGCGCTGGACGTGAGAGATTGATGAATAGGCGGTACCGAAGTCATCTAAGGAGATATGGACACCGAGTGCAGAAATTCGTTCTAGAATCTCATGGATTTTATCGCTTTCAAGTAAGATGTCGGACTCGAGTAATTCAATCTCAAGGAGATGACCCGGTACTCGGTATCGCTTGAGATATTGTTCGATGACTTGTCCGAAATCTCCGTAAAACAGACGCTTCGGGGAGACGTTGATGGAAATCGGAACGATGTTCGAATGGCGTTGTTCGCGAAGCTTACTGAGAAAACGACATGTCTGATCGAGTACCCAATCCCCAATGTGGAGATACATCTCACTTTCTTCCGACAAGGAGAGAAAATCCTTTGGCGTCAAGCGTCCCCACTCCGGATGATTCCAGCGAATCAATGCTTCGGCTCCTTGGATATTTCCGTTCCAGCCATCGACTTTCGGCTGGTATTCGAGGACGAGCTGCTCGTTTTGAATGGCGTATCGTAAATCCCGTTCGAGTTCATAACGGCGATACATATCAATATCGAGCGTCGTCGAGTAAAACTGATAATTGCTCTTCGTTCGTGATTTCGCACGCCGGAGTGCTGTATACGTTTGTTTCAATAATTCGTCTGCTGATAGTTTATCGTTGACGACGTATGTGATACCGATATAGACGTTCGTGAACAATTCATAAGACAAGACATCAAAACGTTTTTCAGACAGCTTCAGTAGCTGATGGCTTAGTTTCACGATAGCTGTCTCATCAATCGGTTTCTTAATGATGAAGAGATACTTATCACCGAACAGATGACCGACGAAATGATCTTGATCTGCAAAGCGACGCACTTCAGTACTCGTCTGGCGAATCCATTCATCTCCGACATCATGTCCGAACCGTTCATGAATGACATTGTATTGCTTAAAGGTGACAGCAAGCAACGTAAACGATGTTCGTGTCTTCAATAAACTCGTGAATTCCTCGAGTAAAAAGGCGCGGTTCGGTAACTGAGTTAGCGAGTCATGCATGGAGAGATGCCAAATCGTATGCTGTTGCTCTTTTAAAATCGTAATGTCAGACGAGACCCCATAATGACCCGAGACATCGCCCTTATTATCAAGAATTGGAATACAGGTTTCCTCGATCCAAAAGACATTGTCGAGGAGTTGGAGGCGATAGACGTGTCGGATGACCTTACCGTTACGAATCTCAGGATACGAGAGTTCTAAATGTGGTAAATCCTCGGGGTGAATCAGTGTCCGCCATAACTGGGGTTCCTTTTCAATCCGGTTCAGGATGTGCTGATAGGGAGCTAAAAAACCGGCTGATTGAAACGTGACGGTTTGCGGATGATAGATATGTTCGTAAATGGACGTATCCAGTGAGCCGAAGACATCCTTTAAGGACTGAATGGCATGATCGCGTTCGCGTTCAAGACTCGTCAGCTCCGTCGCATCATGCAGGATGAAGTTGACGCAGCGGGGAGAAGAGTTTTGCTGAAGTAAGGCATCACACCGAACGACTTTCGTATAGTGACGTCGTTTGCTCATTCGAAGGGACATCGAGAATTCAGCAATCTGCTCGTCACACAAGGCAGTACTCTGTTGTAAGAATAGATCGCGGTCTTCCGGGTGGATTTCGTCGAGCAGTTCGTATGCATCCATTTGTGCGACATGACGCTGTGACCATTCTAGCAATTGACTAAGTGCGGCATCGGCAGTCAGTTGTTTCGTCGAAGGAATATATTCAAGAAAGGTGACGCCGTCAAGCGTCGTCGTCAACTTTTCCTTTGCAAGTAGACGATTATAAGCGGTACGTAATTCTTTTTGTTGGGAGACGTCACGCGCAATGCCGTAAAGTCCAATGATGACGTGTTGATTGTAGAGGGGAATGTTCGTGACGTTGACAGTCAGGATTTGACCATCTTTTCGTTGAATGTCCGTTGTGAAATGAATCGTTTCGCCTTCGTGAACACGATGTTTTAGTGGTGCAATACGTTCAGCTTCTGATTTGATGAGCAGCTCGCTGAAATGCATACCACGGATCGCGTCGGTAGGATAACCGAGTAAAAGAGGTAGCTTATTATTAAATGCGATGAAATTTCCTTTCAAATCCATCGTATAAACTGCATCCGGGTGATTTTCAAGGAAGTGGGTCATGTCTGTCAACAGTGTGAAATCTAAAGAAGGAGTGGTCGATTGGTTCGTACGTCTTTTAAAGAAAGACACCGTCATCACCTCGTTTCAACTGGTAGATATGAACTACTTCTAATTATACGCAATTGGAATAATTATGAATATGAAACGAATTCAAAAGAAGGAGAATGATTTTTTGATAGGAATAGTAGTACTTTAGATGCAACTCAGAATTTTATTCCCTTTTTTTGAAAAAAAACTCATAATCTGAAGCAAACGGACCGATATACTAAAAGATAGAATTGAACATGAAGTCAATGAGGAGATGAAATATAGATGTTACGCGGAATGTATACGGCATCCGGTGCGATGCAGGCATTGCAACGCCAACAAGAGATGTTGAGTAATAACTTAGCGAATGCACGGACGCCCGGCTTCCGTGCCGATCAAGCATCCCTGCGCACGTTTCCAGAGATGATGATCCATCAAGCGGCGACGAATGAACGGACGGGAATTCGACCTGCTGGAAACGTCGGTACACTCGCGACAGGTGTGTTCATGCAGGCGGCGACACCGAACTTCGCACCCGGATCCATCACGGAGACAGGAAATGCGACGGATTTACAGATCAGTTCGGCGGAAGGCGTACCGATGTTTACGATCCTACATGGTAATGGAGGCGGAACAGCACCTGAAGGAGAAGTGTTGTATACAACGAACGGACAGTTTGCGGTCGATGGAGACGGTATCTTGCGGACAACGGACGGCGATCAGGTACTCGATGAGAACGGAAATATCATGAACGTCGGCAATGACGATTTCAAAGTCTCACCTGAAGGTGTCGTGACGCGGGGGAACGGAGAGCAAGTCGGACGACTAGGACTTGTGACGACGAATAATACGGAACAGCTCGAACGGGTTGAGAACGGACTCTACCGGGCACCTGAAGCGTTGGCACAGGGCAACGTCAAGGTTGATCAAGGGGTACTTGAACTCGGGAACGTCGCGATTGAACAGACGATGGCAGAGATGAACGCTGGTCTGCGTCAGTTTGAAGCGAATCAAAAAGTCATTCAAGCGTATGACCGGACTGCCGAAAAGGCAGTTTCTGAAATCGGTCGCGTCCGATAATGAAAGGGGAACACCATGCAATCACTCTATACGTCAGCTAGTACAATGGCGCAATTACAAAAACAACTCGATACGACCGGGCACAACTTAGCGAATGTCGATACGAACGGATATAAACGTCGTGACGCCCAGTTCAAGGAGCTGTTGACGCGTAACATCCAGAACCAACCGGCTGCATTGCAAACGGGACCTTTATCGACACCGGCCGGCTTACGAATCGGTGTCGGCGGCTATGTCGCCAATGAAGCGACGCGCTTTTCGATGGGAACGTTCAAACGGACGGACCGGGCACTCGATGCCGCTTTATCGGATCCGCATCATTTCTTTGCGGTCATCGATCGGGATGGGGTGACGAAGTTCACGCGAGACGGAAACTTCCAACTATCTCCGCAAGCCGATGGGCGTATTCAATTGACGGATGACGCGGGACGGTCTGTCGTTAACGGTCAAAATGAACCAATTCTCTTACCTGCGGATGCGACGGGTGTCGAATTGAACAAGGACGGCAACGTCACGGGAATCGTCAATGGAGAGCGCCGTGTCCTCGCACGACTTGCTGTCGGGTATGTCGACAATCCGAATCAGTTGACGGAAGATGGAGCCGGCTTGTTTACAGCACCAGGACAGTATGAAACAGTCGATGGAAATCCATTGACGGTCGGCACACTCGAGTCGTCGAACGTCGATATGGCGACCGAGATGACGAATTTGACACAGATTCAACGGGCGTATCAATTCAATTCAAAAGCACTGATGACGACCGATCAGATGATGGGAATCGTCACGTCACTGAAATAACATGAAAAAGCAGATCGCCTCAGATGTGAGTGCGGATCTGCTTTTTATATTCAGTCTTGTAGCGCTTGATAAATAGCGGCCATATCGGCATTCCCATGGTCAAGCTTTGCCTTCGCATAACTACGATCCGCTGCTTGAGCGAGCGGCAACTCGAGCTGCTGACGTTTTGCTTCAGTTATGATCAGCCCGAGATCCTTCGCCATCAAGCGAAGAGGGAAGGCAGACGGGAAATCGTTGTTCCGGTACATGTCCCGTTTACCGGTGAAGAGCGGCGTGTTCATGCCCGATGCACTGATCATCTGGATCAGCTTCTCTTTCTCAAGACCCGCACCTTCTCCGAGCAATAACGTCTCCGCGACTCCTTGTCCGACGACGGCGAGTAAGAGATTGATGGCAAGTTTTGCCGCACTTCCTGAGCCATGTGGACCGAAATGGATCGTTTCCTTTCCGAGTAGGGCAAGATACGGCTGACAAGCCGTGACGACGTCTGCGTCACCGCCAGCGAGCAAGACGAGCTGCCCGTTTTCTGCGACGGGGACGGACCCCGAAACAGGAACTTCAAGATACGTCCCACCATTCTCTTCGACAAGCCGAGCCATCTTCCTTGTCTCTTCCGGTGAGATTGTACTCAAGTTGACGATCGTCTTACCTGTGAGGTCGTCTGTTACACTCTCGAGAACGGACGCGACAGCAGGACCGTCCGCGAGCATGACGAAGATGATGTCGCTTTGACGTACTGCTTCCTGTGCTTCTTTGACAGCTGTTGCTCCTCGAGCAGTCAACAGCGCTGTTTTTTCAAACGTCCGGTTGTAGACGATCACGTCATGCCCACCGCCAAGCAGACGTTTTGCCATCGGTATACCCATATGTCCTAAACCAATCCATCCAAGTTGCATGTTGATTCCTCCTTATCCTAATGCGCTTTTGACTATACCCCGCACGTCGTCGAATCTAACGACAAAAAAGACCGTCCACATGATGTGAACGGTCAGGTGATTAATCTTCATACGTGAGGATGGTCGAGATGACAGCTATCGGGAAACGGATCGTAAAGGTTGATCCAACACCGACGACGGATTCGACATCAATCGTTCCGCTGTGGTGTTTAACGATTTCCTTACAGATTGATAGACCCAGACCGGTTCCGCCGATTTTACGTGTTTCGGAGTTATCGACACGATAAAACTTATCGAACAACTTCGGAAGCGCGTCTTGTGGAATCCCGATGCCTTCATCCTGGATGCGGATTTGGGCGAAACCAAGTTCATTTGTAATCCGTATCAAGACCGTCCCACCGCTCGGTGAGTACTTGACGGCATTGCTGAGCAGGTTGTTGAGCAACTGCTTCATCTTTTCTGCGTCGCCGTCGATCATGATTGGTCCACGTGCCTCGAAATCAATCGTGTGCGTCTCGTGCGAGACATCATAGAACTCGATTAAATCCTGGGCGAGTTCGACGACATCAAACGTCGACATCTCGTAACGGTGTTCACTCGATTCCATGCGCTGGACGTCGAGGAAGTCATTGACGAGCGTCGTCAGGCGACCCGTCTCGGAGTGGATCGTCTGGAGATATTTCCGTTGCCGTTCTTCCTCGAACCGTTTATTAAGCATCAGCTCGGTGAAGCCATAGATCGAAGAGAGTGGGGTCCGTAATTCATGCGAGACGGTCGAGACGAATTCTTCCTTCATCCGCTCGGCTTCCGTCTCTTTCGTCACGTCACGGAGAACAAGCATCGTACCGACCCACATGCCTTCGACTTCAATCTTCTCGGCATAAATCTGGATGTACGTACTCTGTTTTCGAATCGAGACGATCAAGCTATCTTTTGGTAAATTCAGCTCAACGATCTGTTCGATGTAACGCTCAAATGGTGCTGGTTCATCGATGATGTCAGCGAGTGCTTGCATCGCTTGCTGGAAGGCAGAGCGCTCTTCGTCTTTGAACTCTGTTGGGACTTCCGGGAACAACGTCATCAGCGGTTCGTTGACGAGCAATTCGTCCGTCTCATGTTCGATGTAGACGACTGCTTCCCGGATCGAGTTCAACAGTTGCGTCGTCTTATTCTTCTCACGAATCATTTCTTCATAGATCCCCATCCGGAGAAGGGAGAGCGACAATTGATGCGAGAACGACAGGATGTCATCCATCTGCTCCGCTGTAAAGGCGTCACGATAACGAACGAGATAGATACAGGCAATCATGTGCTCTTTTGACGGATCAAGAACAGGGACTGCGACCTCATACATATAGTATGGGTATGGAAGCGGACTCTCATGCGCGACCTGTTTCGATGAATGAACTGGACGCTTCAGGAGGCGTGCGCGGTGCAAGAGTGATTGATCATCGGAGACAAGACGACCGACCATCTCTTCCGTCATCCCATAATCGATCGTCGAGCGGACTTCTTGTTGATCGAGGAACAACAGGGCACCGATCTCAGAATGCGTGATCGAGACGAGCTTCTCGATGATTTCCGGATACGCCGTCAGTGTCTCACGGGACGCAAGCGTCTCGGTCAATTCATTGCGGTACTTGAGATGTTGTTCGCTCCGAAGCGTGATATCGAGTGCTTCCTCAAGCTCTTCCTGTTGCGCTTGCAGTTCTTCTTGCTGGGCGACGAGTTCTTCCTGTTGTGCTTGGAGTTCTTCGTTCTTCGCCAGCATATGGACCTTGTTATCAGCAATCGAAGCCGCCATCTGATTGAATGATGTCGTCAACGTATGCAGTTCGTCCTTACGTTTTGGCAATGGAATCGCTTGGATGTCTTCACCTGTTGCAAGCATCGCGCTGTCACGAGACAAGGCATTGACTTGTTTTGTAATGCGGCTGATGAATGGACGCACGAGTGATAGGAGCACTAGTATCAGCACGACGAGATTCGAGAGCCAGATGAACTGCGCAACGCGCATCTCGCCTAGAAGATCGTTCTTTGCATCCACTTCCTTCCCTTGGATCAAAGTCAGGTAATCACCAAGCAACGTATCAATCCGTGTCATATCGATATCAGCATCTGACAGACTGACTGATCCACGTAACGTCCCATTCGCTGTGAATAAGTCTTTTCCGTTCGACAGGGCAGCAAGTGTATTCGGATCAACAAAATCTTCGTTGATTTTCCCGTCTTTTTTTCCTTCGACGTATTCGTTGAGGAGCGGAAGTGACGTTCCAAAATAATCGTCATACATTTGACGGGTTGCCGTTGCATATTCTTTCCCTTGCTCATACACGGCATACTTTTCGAACCATGTCGTTAAGCGATTAATTTCCTGTTGATTTGTCTTGACGGCATCGAGTGTTTCTTGTGAGCCCGTCAATAAGTAAGATTTGACGTTACTTTGCGCGACGGTCCACTCGCTTGCGAGGGCATTGGCATTCGTCCGTCGTTCGCGCAAGTCATCGAACGTCGCATTCGCCTGATCGATCTTCTGTTCCGTATAGAAGTAAACGATCGCAGACGTGATGCTGAGAGCGACAAACACCATATAGAAGGCGAACATCAATTGGCGACCGATCGTATGGTTGATCCATTTCACTAGGGTATCCTCCGTATTCTATTTTTACATGTATGAAAAAGATTGCTTAAGTCCGAATATACTCATCTTACGCACATTCAACGGGTACGGCAAATTTGAATCTGCAAATCTTACTAAAACAAATATATCATATATTGGTTAAAATGGAGGAATCGATATATTTTCTGAGAATAAGGATTAAGAAGCATTGTTTTAAGGAAAACTAAAGAGGATATGGAACTTTATTCTTTTACGTAGGGAAGTGGTTAGATGCAAAAAATGTTCGAAAACAAATGGTACCGATTTGCGTGGTGGATCATGACGTTACTCATCATCGTCTGGATTGGCGATCATGTCACGTTCCTATTCCGACCGGTCGCGATTCTGCTTCAGATGGTCGTTCCGCCGCTTGCGATCGCTGGGATTCTCTATTATGTCCTGCTGCCGATCGTCGAGTTGCTCGAGAAAAAGATGAAGCGACGGCCTGCTGTCTTGATCGTCCTCGTTGGTCTGATCGGGATCTTGACGACACTCGGCTTCATCTTCGGTCCGATGCTATCGGAGCAAATCACACAGTTCGTCAATTCGATTCCGACACTCGCGACACAGTTCCAGCGTCAATTGATCGATGTCCGAGAGCAACTTGAAAACAGTTCGGTTTTCTCACGCTTCTTGTCAGGACCGGATAACCTGTTCAATAAGTTTTCCGGCAATATTTCGGAATACGCTTCGACATTCTTGAAGAACATCGGGACGGGTGTCGGTGGCTTCGTCAGTGTCGTAACGACGACGGTCGTGACGATCGTCATCATCCCGATCATGTTGATTTATATGTTGCTTGATGGCGATAAGCTAAAAGGTAATCTCGTCAAGCTGATGCCGTACGAATATCATAAAGAAACGAAAAAAATTCTCGGTGACGTCCACTTGACGATCATGAGCTACATCCGCGGTCAGGTCATCGTTAGTATCGGGGTCGGGATCATCGCCTACATCGGCTACTTAATCATCGGGATTGATTATGCGTTGCTGCTTGCGTTGTTTGCGACACTGACGAACATCATTCCGTTTCTCGGTCCAGTCCTCGGCGTCATTCCGGCGTTGATTGTTGGGTTCATCCAGGATCCGATTCTTGCGATTTATGCAATCATCGTCATGACGGTCGCGCAACAGATCGATTCGCACATTATGTCACCGCTCGTTCAAGGGAAAACGCTCGATGTCCATCCATTGACGATCATCATCGTCCTGCTGGTTGCGGGGAACATCGCTGGTTTCTTCGGGGTCTTACTCGGTGTCCCGTTCTACGCCGTCATGAAGGTCGTCATCCTGAACATCCGTCGTCTCTATCATCTTCGGTCGCAAAAGAAGATGGTCATTACGGAAGAAGAGAAGACGTTCGATACGATTGTCACGGAGCGCGATTGAGTTTTGAAATTCATCTAAAAGTACGTCATACTGAAGACGTAGTTAAGAAAAAGGGGGCAGGGATCAGATGGATTCACGTCATACCGAAGAACAAGCCGATTTACTGGCATTGCAGAAGTTTCAACACAACTTCGAAAACAGCCTCAAGTCGAGTATCATTTATCTCTTGCGTGATGGGGCGTTGACGATCGGGGAACTCGAGCAACGGATCGATCAGTCACACGGTCAAATCCTCGAACAGCTGCAGGAGCTGATCGAAGATGGTCTCGTCGTCCAGCAGATGTCAGAAAAAGTGCACGGGCTGGCCTATTATTTAACGGCACCGGCAGAAGATCTCGTCCGTCAGTTCAAGGAATCGATTCGCTGGAGCAAACAGCATATTCGTTATTGAGGAACGTCAAAAGCCAGAGTCGCTAGACTCTGGCTTTTGTGTGGATCTTAACGACGTACGGCACTGAAGGCTTCTTCCGATTCAATGCCTGCTTTGTTGACGGCTGTAATGATGAAGCGACCCGTCGCATCTTCCGGAAGTGGGAAAGCTTTCCGTTCGATGACGTCTGTTGTACCGAGTTTTTTACGTTTGCCGTCTTTTTCTTGATAGACGTTATAGGATGTCACATCTTTATCCGTAGATGCATACCAGTTAACGAATCCGCCACTGACGCGGACGTTCGTGGCTGGTTTCGGTGGTGTTTTGACAGGATCAGATGCTTTCTCATCAAGTTCTGTGAAGACGACGAGTCGATCATCATACGTACCGGCATTTCGGTCAAACGTTCCGATACACGTGATCAAGTTCAAGTTCCGTGTATCTGCTGGACCGAAGATTTTCTTAAGTGGTGCTTTCAAGTGATCGTATTGGACGAGCTCCTTGACGCGGAAGACGAGTTTCCGTCCGGACGCATCAGTAATCTCGACTGGATCACCTTTTTTCAGTTCATGTAGCTTATAGAAAATGGCTGGACCGGTCTTCGTATCGGTGTGACCGTCGATGACAGCATTACCAACGTCACCTGGACGTGGACCGAACTTGTACCAGCCGGCTTGTTGTTCGTTTTTCGGTGTTGCCATCGCGCCATCTTTATCAAGCCCGACTTGTTCGACCTTCGCTTTGATGTCGTGCTTTGGAATGACGAGTTGTTTTGGAAGTTCGACCTCCGTTGCAGAGAGATCCTTGAACTCCTTCTTGAATATTTCAGACGGTTTGAGCGGATCTTCTTCCTTCGTCTCGGAAGAGGCCGCGGATTCCGTTTTTTGATCACCTTGCGTGATGTTTGATGTATCTGGTTTAGTTTGACCAAATAGGAGGAACAGCAGTGTTCCGACCGATGCGACCATCAAGACGATGCTCGCCGGTAATAACCAACGTTTCATAAACGCGTAGCTCCTTTCCGAGAGAAGGGATTCCCTCTATGTAAAAAAATAACAGGATAGCATGTCGCTATCCTGTTATTGAGTATACCCAATTTCTTAGGCGTTTTGACGTTTGCGTGCGAGGACAAGACCAACTGCTCCGAGTGCGAGACCGAATACTGCGATTGCACCTGTTGTTGCAGCTGTGTTGTTGTCGCTCATACCACCGTTACCAGTGTTCGGCATTGAGCCTGGTGTACCATCCATGAATTTCTCTGGCGATTGTTTAACGATCGCTTCACCGAGGTTTTCACCTACGCCGTACATGTAAGCGTAAGACTCACGGAATGTGTCGACAGAACCTTTGTAGTCACCTTCAACATACTGCATGAACGTATCTTGGACGTAAGTCTCGTGACCTGATACGGCTTCTTGTGCTGCTTTTGTTGGAAGGTTTTCTTCTGTTGCTGCACCGAGGAATGCACCGAAATCATTTGAGAACATTTTGAGCATTTCTTGTGCGTCACCCATCAATTTCTTGTCGTCATTGATTGCTGCTGTGACAAGGTTTGCTTGTGCTTCGATGTGGTTTTTCGTCCAAACTTGTTCGAACTGATCTGCACCAGCTTGACCGTAGATTGATTTGATCGCTGCTTTGAAGTCTGCAGTGTGCATATCTTCAGCCCAGTTTGCTGCATCGTAATCTTTCGCTTTATCAACACCAGCTGTCATGCTGATGTTCGCAAGTGCAACGTGTTCAGCTGCAAGGCTGTTAAGCGTTGAACGAAGATCTGCTGCTTTTGAGTCCGCTTTCGTGTTATCGAATTTCTCAGGCATTTGTGTTGTGATAGCGACTGAGAGTGCTTTTGAGATATCGTACATACGGCTGTATCCTTCACGGAACGTGTTGTACGATCCTTCGTAGTCACCAGCTGCATATTGTTGGAATGTCTTGTAGACATCTGCTTCGTGCGCACGGAGGACTTCTTCAGCTGCTGCTTTCGGGAGTTTACCTTCCGTTGCTGTATCGAGGAAGCTTGAGAGATCTTGTACGAACTCTTCTGTTTCTTTCTTCGAAGCATTGATGCCGTCTTGATCGTCTGCTTTTACAGCTTTGACGAGGTCTGTTGTGTATTTATTGTGATCAACGAAGATTTTCTCGAATTGTTTTGCGCCTTCATCGCCGTAAACTGAAGCGATGGCTGGTGTCATATCGAGTGCATTTTGTTTAAGTGCTGCTTCGTAATATTCTGCGTCTTTTGAACCGTCATATTGTTTTTTCATGTCCATGACAGCGAGGACGAAGTGCTCTGAAAGTAACTGATCGAGTGTTGCACGAAGGTCAGCAGCTTTTGTTTTGACCGTGACGTTCTTTGGTGCCTCTTGTTTCATGTCATCTGCGCCACCAGAAGCGAATGCTGCTGTTCCTGGAAGTACGAGTGCTGCTGCCATTGCTGATGCCGCGAATTTTTTAGTGTGTTTCATGTTGAATCCATCCTCTCGATTGTAAAGTAGTGGAGCGCTTGCTTTGGTTTTTAATATGAAAACGTTTGGAAGCGTTGATCTAAACTTGAATAGAGGGATGAACCCGGGCCCGTGTCATCCTGTGCTTGTAAGTGTTGCTTGTGAATCTGTAAGGCTTACGCGGATGGATGGCATTTGGATTTAAAAAAATGTGAGATTTACGGAAATAATGTGTTGCGAATTTTTTACTTCCTTATATAACAAAAGAAAACTTTTTTTAAATGTTTACCGATCGGTCGTGTTACACTAGCTAGGAACCAGGAGAAAACAAAGTCATTCCTGATATTGTTACCTGGTACTAATGTGCTATACTACGCTTAGACTGAATCAATGAAAGGTGATCAAAATGGTACAAGACCAAGCAGGTACGGAACAGCCAACGCGTGAACGTTCAAAGCGACATCAACAAGGCAAGGACGCCGGAACATCTGAAAAGAAAACACCACGTCTTCGAAAATACACGACGCGACGTGTCCCGATTCTCGTCCGGTTGTTGATCGTTTTCGTTCTCGTCATCGTCGCACTGGTCATCGGTGCAATGGTAGGGTATGCAACGTTTGGTGGTGGCGAGGCACTGGATGTGTTAAAGCTCGACACATGGACCCGCATCACCGATTTTTGGATGAAATCTTAATTTGTCAGTGATGGGAGCTGTTTAATATGTATACAATCGAACAAATCAAGGAAGTCATTCCGCATCGTTATCCCTTTTTGCTCGTCGATCGGATTTTAGAGGTCGAAGAAGGCAAACGCGCGGTCGGAGTGAAAAATGTGTCTGCGAACGAAGAATTCTTCAACGGACACTTTCCTGACTATAATGTTATGCCCGGCGTTCTCATCGTCGAGGCACTCGCACAAGTCGGTGCCTTTGCTGTCCTCAAGATGGAAGCGAATCAAGGAAAGCTTGCTTTCTTTGCCGGCATCGAGAACTGCCGCTTTAAACGTCAAGTCGTGCCAGGCGATCAATTGCGCCTCGAAGTGGAATTGACGAAGTTACGTGGACCTATCGGAAAAGGTCGTGCCACAGCGACGGTAGACGGGGAAGTCGCCTGCACTGCCGAATTGACATTCGCAATTAAGTGACGACCAGATGAAACGCTGGTTGCTTCCTCTCGCGATTTCCTTATTGATCATCCCTGGCTGTCAGCGTGCTGAAAAGGTCGAGACCGCTTCCCCATCGGTCATCGTCGACCCGATCAAACGGGCTGGTCAGACAGAGAACATCTCCGCCCAGATTTCCTTGACGAGTAAGGACCGGATGCGTCTGACGATCAAGACGACGAATGACATTCGTCTTGACGATCAACAAGTCGACATTCGGTTAGAGGTCTCGAATCAATCGATTCCGTTCCCATTCGTGTCGTTTTCCGCTAAAAAAATGGGTGAGATTCGCACGTACACTTCAGATACAACCGTTGAAGATGAAATCTTCAACGAAAATCGCCTGCCTGTCCTCGTCATTGACGCCGGTGCAGGACGCGGGATTGAGATTCCGCTCGAAATCATCCGATGAACGATAAAGCGCCGACTCCTGTCACAGGAATCGGCGCTTTATCGTTTATTTGACGAGCGAGACGGCACGGTTTACGTCGAGGCGACCGTAGCCGTATGAGGTGTCATAGCCTTTTGTTCCGAGATCTCGGGCGGACGACTTTAAGAGTTTCTCTGTCGCACTCGGTGACAAGCTCGGTTTTAAACTCATTAGGAGACTTGCGACAGCTGCGACGTGAGGGGCTGCCATCGAAGTACCACTCGAATAGGCGAGTTCACCGTCACCGATGTAACTCGGAATCTCAACGCCCGGTGCGACGAGATCGAGTCCTTTTCCACGGTTCGAGAACGAGGCACGGACATCTTTTCGGTCTGTTGCGCCGACAGATAGGACATGGGCGTAGCGCGCAGGATAGCTGATCGTCTTCGCGCCGTCATTACCGGAAGCGGCGACGACGAGGACCTTCTTCTGATAGGCATACGCGATTGCATCCTCGATGGCGCGTGATTTTTCATCCATTTCTAGACTAAGGTTGATGACGCGGGCGCCTTTTTTGACCGCATGGAGAATACCACGTGCGACGTCCGACGTGGAGCCTTGCCCGTTTGCATCAAGGACACGAATCGGAATTAAGGAAGCCGCTGGGTTGATCCCTTGAATGCCATACTGATTATCGGCATTCGCAGCGATGATCCCGGCGACATGGGAACCGTGACCGTCCGGATCGGTGACGGAAGTCTTTCCGCGGATGAAGTCGTACCCGAGATCGGTCCGGACGCGTCCTGCGAAGTCGGCATAGGTCGAGTTGATCCCGGTATCAACGACGGCGACGAGTGTCGGCTGTAACGTTTTCCCGGAGAGACGTTTTAAGGCAGCGGCGTACTGGATGTCAGCCCCAACTTTTCCTTTTCGTTGTCCTGTGTTCTGGAGCGACCATTGGTACGGGCGATACATATCCTTTGCCGTCCGGACGGTCTGTGTATGTTCGACGTAGTCAACGGCAGCTGATCGTTCCAAGTAACGTTTTGCCTGTGTCGCGGCGGCCTTCGTCTTGAACGTCCATTCTTCGAGGGACAGGCCCGGAAGCGACGATCGTGTCGCCTGGAGCGACGATCGTGTCGCCTGGAGCGACGTCGAAACGGATTGTTTCAGACTGCCGTGCTTCATCTTGACGAGGAGACTCGCGGTCTTTGACGTCGTCGCACTTGGTTTCATCGGTAGGAGCGGCTGGAGTTTACGGAGGATGAAGGGAATCTGGTAGCGGGTCCCCGGTTTCCCTTCGAAGACGACGTACTGTGTACCGGACCAGCTGAGCGGGAAGATCAACGCTTCGTCCTGCAATTGGCGATACCGTTTGTAAGTCGTCCCTTTGCTGTAATTCGTCTTTGAGGTATAGATAGAACCTTTCGAGCGATCGAGATCGAATTCGAGATGCGTCGCCCGTTCAATATAGAGGGCTGACGGTAGGGTGAAGACGGCACGTCCGGACGCATCATATGTACCGCGTAACGTCTGACTCGTCACCGGAAGCGGTGTCGTAGCAGCCGAGACGGCGGACGGGGTCAGGAGACTGACACCGAGTAGGAGTGGAAGGATACGTTTCATGAAAAATCACGACCTTTACGGAAAATGGTGGAAAGTTGAAAAAAAGGACAGTTCAAACAAAATTATCTGGTTTAATTTTACGTTGTTGTTTAAAATTTAGATATGTTTTTCTTATTAGAAACGGAGCTGAATGAGACACCATGAAAAAAATCATCATCTTTTTGTTACTCCTGATGTGGAGTGGGACGGGCATCGCTCCGGTCCAAGCCGAATCGAAATGGGACGTGACAGCAAGCGGGACAGGGCCGTATACGTTGACCTTCACGGGAGAAGGCATCGTCGATGTGACGAGTGAGACGGCGCTTGCGTTCTCAGACGGTTTGACGGGAAGCGGCATTGATATCGCTGCACATCCGACGGTGACGTTCACAGCAGAAAAGGCACCACGGATCGTCGTCACGGAACCAACGACACAGCAATCGATCATCCTTGAGTTTCCGAAAGTCGACGCGGAGGAGCCGGTAACGGATGATCCTGCGACACCGGAAGAACCGGTCACAGAACCGGAAGTTAAACCAGACGTCAAACCGGATACAGAATCGGTCACACCGAATCAACCAAAACCGACGACGCCGATAAAGGAAAAGCCAGTCACAGAAACAAAACCGGCTCCGGCGACGAACGTCAAGGCGACGAAGGGGCAAATTACGGGAACGGTCTGGTATGACGCAAACGAAGACGGGATTCGCCAAGAGACAGAATCCCTTCTTGATGACGTCAGTGTCTTCTTGATCACGCCACGTGGCGACGTCACGGACATGGCGATTACGGAACAAGGGAACTACATATTCGAACAGGTGACGCCAGGGACGTATCAAGTCAAGGTCGATGGCTATGACATCGGCTTGTATACGTTCACGAAGCCGCATCAGGATTCAGATGTCAACACGTTCGGAACAACGAACGTAACGATCCAAGCAGGGGACGTCCGAATCATTGATGCCGGTATGACAGAAGGGGACGAGATGATGGAACCGTCGCACTTCCTGACACTGACGAACTTCGTCGATGCGAATGGGGACCAACAGCCGCAGGAAAAAGAAGAGACCGTCCCGATGACGTACACGTTACTGGATACGGTCACGGGTGAAACGGCATGGACGATTGAAGACGAAGGAGATGATCACGCTTTTGCGGGCGGAGACAGCTTCCCGGTCGGCACGTACATTTTAAAAGTCAAAGCGCCTGCCGGTTATACGGTTAAGGCGATGCATCATCTCGATTACATTGCGTTTGAAGAGGACATGAGTGAGGCGAAGGATGCTCAGGCGCACCTCTTGAAACACTTGAAGCGTCAATCGGTCGATGCCGTCCTTGATCTAACACGTGATGGTGGCGGAACAATGGTTGCCGTCGAGCTCGCTCCACCTGTTGAACCGGTCAAGGAAACGCCGACGAAAGTCGTCAGTCCGGTAAAATCGACAGCACCGGTCGCAGCAAAAGCGGATACTACGTCGACTCCGACCGTTACAGCGGAACGTCTACCGCAAGCAGGGGAAGACAAGCCGTTTCCGTTCGCGGTCGTCGGTGGCATGAGTGCCGTCGTCGGAGTATGGTTGCTCGTTCGAAAACGATAAGGCTTAAACGGAACGTCTCCTGAGCGGAGGCGTTCTTTTTTGTGAAAGGGTGTGTGTTTATTGACGCACACGCACACATATGCGCATAATAGTAGTATCAAATCATAGGAAAGAGGGATTCGATGTTGACGACAAAACAGATCAGTGAATTGTTACGGGTATCGGAAGAGACGGTCCGGCGCTGGATTCGGACAGGGGAATTGCACGCGGAGCAGGACGGCAAAGGCTATCGTGTCGATGAATTGGCGCTGAAACGGTTAGTCGATGAGAAATCACAGATTCCGGGAACGGCATTGAACAAGATTCTTCCAATCATCCAAGATATGTTCGGACCGGAAGCAGCCCAGTTCGCGAAGTCGAACGTTTTTGATCCGCTCCAAGAGACGATGCAATCGAGTGAGACGACGGCAACACCGGAAGCCTCGAAAGCTTCGATGGAAGCGGAACTCGCGCGCTTGAAACGGAAGAAACGTCGCCTCGAGCTCGAACACGAATTGAAGTTGCTCGATATCGAGGAACAAATCGCGTCGATGGAGCGTAAACAACAATCCTAAAAGCAAAGCGCACGTAGGGACAACTCCCTCGTGCGCTTTCGTATGTAAGAGGAAAAGACGCCTTCACTGATCCGAAGGCGTCTTTTTGACGGAACGTTGTTTACGTTTCCAGTACCAATAGCCGAGCCCGAGTGCGATCGGGATGGCCGCCAAGTACGGATTGGCTTCGATATATCCAATGATCTCAAATAACGCGAACCATCCACTGATTAAACCAAGGACGAGTAAAATCGACCGCAGGACTTCTGGAAGCTTACGGATCCGATACGCGAAGAGACAAATGAGGCTAAAAATGATGATCGCCACATGCATTCCTCCATTCCGTACTCAGTATAGCGTATTCGGAAAGCTTTTTCGATGCACAAATCGGCTTTCCTCCCGTATAGTGAAGACAGAGAAAAATGGACAAGGACGTGATGGAGATGCAAGCAACAGTGATTGGGACAGGATATGTCGGACTCGTCACTGCGATCGGACTCGCAGAAAACGGACATGAGGTGACGTGTGTCGACTTGAATGCAGAACGGATGGAACGGTTAGCGCAAGGGATCGCACCGATCACCGAAGAAGGAATCGAAGACGCACTTCGCCTCAATCGCGAACGCCTGACGTTCACGACGGACTATCCGGCGTCCGACTTGTACTTGATTGCCGTCGGGACTCCGGAACGAGCAGACGGTAGCTGTGATCTATCGGCTGTCGAAGCGGTCGCACGCTTGATTGAAGAAACACGTCCGGGAGCGAGTGTCATCGTCAAGTCGACGGTACCACCGGGAACAACGGCCCGCCTGCAAGACGAGCACCCGACGTTACGCTTCGCGATGGTGCCGGAGTTCCTGCGTGAAGGAACGGCCCTCGCGGACAACCGTCAGCCGAGCCGTCTAATCATCGGGACGACGGATGCCACTTTTGCAAAAACGGTCGAGCAGTTATTTCAAACGACAGCTCCGGTCGTCGTCGTTGATCCAACGACAGCGGAGTTGACGAAATATGCGGCGAACAGTTTCCTCGCCGTCAAAATCAGTTTCATTAACGAGATCGCCCGGCTTGCGGATGCAGTCGGTGCCGACGTGACGGAAGTCGCCCACGGGATCGGACTCGATCCTCGGATCGGTTCTGCTTTCTTACGAGCAGGTGCCGGTTACGGTGGGTCTTGTTTCCCGAAAGACATCGCCGCATTGACGACGCTTGCGCGAACGCACGAGACGACGCTGCACGTCATCGAAGCAGCTGACCGGACGAACGAAGCCCAGCTCGATTACGTCCTCGCGAAGGTCCGTCCAGAGCGGGGGATGCGTGTCGCGCTGCTCGGGCTTGCTTTTAAGCCGGGCACGGACGATTTACGGGATGCGCCAGCCTTACGCCTCGCGGAACGACTCGAGCAACTCGGTGTCGTCGTCGTCGGCTATGATCCGGCGGCGCGGACATTGCTTGACCAGAAACCGACGCTTGAAGAAGCGTTACGCGAAGCGGACGTCGCCGTTATCATGACGGAGTGGCCGGAGATGAAGACGATGGCGCCCGAACTGTTGACGCGCGTCATGCAGACGCCACGTTTGATTGACGGACGGAACTGTTGGCAGTACGTTGATGCCCCAGCAGGCGTCGCTTATGAAGCAATCGGACGCCCGGGAAAAGAATTTTCGAACAAACGCTAAGTGCGACCTGTCATTAGGGATGAGACCAGTCATGGTGTCATCCCTATTTTGCTAGACGAAAGGACGAGGCGACATGCAGATCGATTATTTCGCGGTTCAACCGAGTGGTCCGAAGGGAGCGCTTGAGGCACACGTGTTATATCCCGGATGGAATCAACGACAGAACGAAGAGTGGGAACGTGCTGTCCATTACGGGGCAGGGCTGATCCGGATCCGTCAACGAGGAACGGAACTTCGAATTCCGATTGAGTTCGGATTCGGCTACGTTTTGCAATACATACGTCAGTTCATGGAAGCCGAACGCAAGGGCGGCAGCATCCGCCAAAAGATGCAAGCGCAGCTTGAATGGATCGCGGAAGGACTACCGGTTCGTTTTAAGCGCGAGAAGGAGACGATTGTCGTCACAGCAGAACGGAGCCATGCCTTTGCGGAGCGTCCGTTTCTTGATGCACTGGAAAAGTCGATGTATGCTCTACCGTAAGTTTTATAAGAAAGGATCTAGTGGAAAGTAGTCAACGCGTCGGAGCAGAACGCTGTACTCGGGCGAACACTAGCAGATCGACTTTAAAAAGAAAGCCTGCGTGGCTTTCTTTTTTTGTTATCGCTGATTTTTAAGAACCGGTTCCCATCCTCCTGAAAAGAACAAGCTTCCTCCAGCAAGTGGTTTCGTATACTGAGGAAGGCATGACCTAAAAACAAGGAGTGAAAGCGATGAATAGAATACGTATGATTGGGCGAGCGAGTGTGCTGAGCTTACTGCTGATCATCTGGTCAGGTGGTGCGGTCGAAGCGGACGGTCCACTCGTATGGGATCAACCGGTATCCGGTGTCCTAAAAGCCAACGAGTCAGCGAAGTATGATCTCACCGTGACGCGTCCGAGTAAGCTGACTGTCGACGTCAGTGGATTCGGTGAAAATACACGCGTGACCTTACAGGATGAGCGTGGTAAACAAGTTCTCTATCAGAGTGTAACGAGTGACGGCGTCAGACCGGCACAAGCTGTCCTGTCTGAATACGTGGAGCCGGGCAACTACCGTCTCGTCGTAGCGGAATACATCTTAAGTAAGCGACCCGCAGTCTACACGCTTCGTGCGACAGCAGAAACCGTCACGACGGATGATCAGGAACCGAATAACGGTACGCTAGAAGCGCAAGTCTTACCGTTTCAGCAAGCGGTCCGTGGAATGCTGTCTGCGCAAGATGAAAAAGACATCTATCAAGTGAATGTTCCAAAAAACGGCAAGCTGTCACTAGCCATCGATACATACCTGCGCGGCAATGCAACGATCAGTCTGACGGACAGTTTAAACGAGAACGTCTTCTCGAGCTATCTTGTCAGTGAAGAGAAGTCGCCGGGAAAATTCCGTCGAGCGGTTTATGTAGAAGCGGGGACTTACTTTCTGACCTTGTCACGGACGAGTACACAAACCGGTCGTTATCAGGTCAAGGCAGCGATGCAACCGGTAACGACGAATGAACAGGAACCGAATGACGGAGTGCTCGAGGCAACACGTCTATTGTTTGCACAAAGTTATAGTGGTCTGCTGACCTGGCAGGATCATAACGATTACTACCGTGTGACGCTGCCGAAAAAGAGTCAGGTGACGTTCGATGTCACGACGATGATTGATCCATCCATGACGATTGAATGGACGGACCCGATGAACAAGTCGCTCTATTACCGGAGTCTGAGCGGAAATGAGAAGACACCAGGGAGATGGAAGGACAGTCTCGAACTTCCGAAAGGCACCTACTACTTCCGGATTGGGAGTACGTACTACAGCGGATACTATCATTTCCGGATGACAGCGAGTCACCTGTTCCCAGTCTTACAAATCACTCCGGTTAAAGCCGGAGCGCGACAGGTCAGCGGGACGACGGAGAAGAATGCTACAGTGCGAGTAACGATCAACCAGCGGACGTATATTCAAATAGCGAATCAAACGGGTCGCTATACATTTTCAATCCCTAAAGCAAAGCGTGGCACAAAGATCACTATCTCTTCTGAGAACAGGTACGGGAAAACAACGAAGCAGATATACGTGACGCGCTAATCATCTATAGAAAGAACGCATTCCTAACAGACGAGGAATGCGTTTTCACGATTTCGACACAATTTGTGAGTGGGGACAATCAGGGGAAAAGCGATGAAAGGATCAAAAAACATCTAAAATAAATTTTTTTAATCTCTTTTGGATTGAAAATCAGAGCGTGACTTTCGAATCATTTCCGCGTTTTTTAAAATCGGACTAAAAGCAGAGAAGTTAGTCTAGCTTTTTTGATAAAAAAAATCATTCGACACCCAGTCGTGAAAACGTGTCACTTTTTGTCGAAAAAAAGGTGTTTTTTAACAGTAGGGTAATCGGAAAATCATTTTCCATAAGACACCATGTAAAAAATTTTTAATAAGACCATTAGATTGCATTTTAGTTACAAATTTAGGGTTGTTGAAATGAAACACTTTCGGTATATTTATTCTTGTAGGTCGAGACAACTGGTAAACAGTGGGATTAACCTGCAAATTCATGAAAAACGATTTTTCTTCGAGAAATCGTTAAACATTGGAGTATCAGGTGTCGATAAGAATTATGGAATGACGATTACATACTGATTCGATAGAAAAGGGAAAATTAGGTTTCTAATATTACCTATTTTATCTAATTATCAATTTTCGTCAGGACGTAAGACTTCTTCCTTTATCTGACTTGGATTTGAAATACAATTGAAATTTAGTTGGCAGAAATAGCAACTTCATTACCATTGTATGGACGAGAAAAGGCTGGGTGGAGGAGATCCTGAAGTTTGTCTTTTGTCTTTTATTGGAGGCAAGTCGTCAAGTCAACTAGTAGTTTAATTAAGGGAGGATTTTTACACATGGGCACGAAGAAATCGAACAAATTATACGCTGCAGCAGCTGCTCTTGCAGTGACAGCTTCAGCAGTAGCACCAGGCCTTACGGCGGATGCTGCATCGAAAGTCACAGTTAAATCTGTTACAAACCCAGCTTCAATCTCACACTACGGTGGTTACACATTCGCAGTGAAAAAATTGTCACTTCCAAAAACGGTTAAAGTATTGCTTTCAAACAAGAAATACGAAAACCGTTCAGTCAAATGGGGCAAAGTCTCTTACGACAAAAAATACATCGGTAAATACCAAACAATCTCTGGTACTGTTTCAGGTACTACGAAAAAAGCTTCGATCAAAGTGAAGTTGAACAACTACCCAGTTGACGTTGTTGAGCCAAAGCTCGCTCCTGTCGCAGTTGGTGAGAAACTCAACCTTCCTTCAACAATCGACGTGAAATACAAAGACGGTAAAGTCATCGCTCGTTCTGCTAAATCTTTCAACCTCACGGCTGAAAAAACAGACAAAGCTGGCGAAATGAAGCTTTCTTACAACTACATGGGCAAAAACTCTTCAATCAAGGGTTCAATCGCTTATGAAGTCAAAGCTGCTGAAATCACAAACGTCATGAACGAAATCAAAGACGATATGCTTTCAGTTTCTGCTGACGTTAAATACCCAGCAAAAGATGCTAAAGCAGAGGTTCTTGTCTATGCATTCAAAGACATGACTAAAGAGCCAATTAAAGTTGCTGCTGAACTCAAAGACGGCAAATTGACTGCTAAATCAGGCGTACTTCCAGCTGGAACTCACGCATTCGCAGTTAAAGTCGGTGAAGTTGTTTCACCTGCTAAAGACTTCGTAATCGAAGCTCCAATGGTTAAAGAAGTTAAGGCGATTAACTCTCAAACAGTTGAAGTACATTTCAACAAAGCTATCGACGCTAAAACTTTGAAAGTTGCTAATGAAGATTTGATTAAAGTAGAAGCTGGAACTGGCGCTGCTGACACTGGTGCTATCAAGCAAGAACTCAGCACTGATGGTATGACTTTAACGCTTACTACAGCTAACACTAAAATTTTCAAAGGTGACTACACAGTCAAAGTTCCTTTCGAAATGATTAAAGATGTAAAAGGTACTTTCGTTAAGCCTATTAACGCTAAAGTTTCTGTAGATGATAAAGTTGCACCTGCACTTGTCAAAGCTACTACTCTTGTTAAAGACGTTAAAGATGGTATCAAATCGGTAGTTGTTACTTTCGATGAGAATGTTAAATCTGTAGATACGATCAAAATCGATGGTCTTAACTACAATGTTGTTCTAGACGGTAAAGAAGCGACTATTACTTTCGCACAACCACTTGACGCTTCGAAAAAGTATGATGTTACAGTAATCAATGCTACTGACTTTGCTGGAAACATCAAAGACGTACAAGTTGCTCCTCTTTCAGTTTCGGTAGATAATGTTTCACCAGAGGTCTCTAGCGTTGTAGCTATTTCAGAAGATAAGCTTAAATTGACACTTTCTAAAAAAGTTGATATCGCTGAGCTTAAAAAATCTTCTATGCTATCTGCAACAGTAGGAACTTTTGCTACATCAATCATTGAGTCGGTAGACGCTGGAGAGAAAGATGGAGAATACATCATCACTCTTAACGATCAGTACCTATTCAAAACAGGAAATTCTGACGTTGTTACATTGAAATTTGCTGAAAAAGCACTTGTAGATTCACTTGGTAACACTAACCTCGTTAAAATCGAAAAAACAGCTACAGTAACTAAAGATGCAACTGCACCAGCAGTCTCTAAAGTAGAAGAAGTAAAAGACAAAGACGGTAAAGTAACTGGATTTGCTTTAACTTATACTGAAGATGTAAAAGGACAATCTTTGACTGGATTAAAAGTAGTTAATGCTAAAGGTGAAATCCTTGCTGTTAATGATGTAGTCAACGCTCCTACAATTGATGAAGAAGACTCTAAGAAAGTTGTTTTCTCATTCAAAGCGAATGTTGTATCTAGCAAGTATACGTTTGAATTACCAGAAGGATTCGTAACTGATAATGCATTAGTTGCTAATAAATCTGCTAAGTATGGCTTCTCTGTAACAATTAACGATATCGTTCCACCAGCTCAAACTTCATTTGCGATTGTTTCAGCAACTAACGTTGAAAACAAAGTTAACACGCTGGCTGTAGACTTCGGTACTAAAGTTGCTGTTGTCGGTGATGGTTCTGCTCTCAACCCTTCAGCTTACACAATCAACGGTGTTACATTACCTGCTGATACAAAAATTACTTTAGCTGGTAATGTAGGTGACAACGGCTACCAAACAAAAGTAGAAATCGAGTTACCTAAAGGATTCGTAAAAGCTAATGATGCGAAAGCTGGATTCCGTATTACTGGAGTTAAATCACTTGATGGTAAAACTTCTGAATCTAAATTTGTAACAGTAGACATCAAAGACAACACTGCTCCAGAACTTAAGTCAATCGTAGCAACTGATTTGACTAAGTTAACTCTTTCTTATTCTGAAGCTGTAAAAGTAACTGCAGAAGCTCCTGTAGATCCGGCAACAAAAGCAGATGCTATCGCTGATGAATTGAAATTGTTAGATTCTAAAGGAAATGTTGTTACATTCTCTGACTACACAGTCACTGAAGACGGTAAAATTGTTCTTACAGTAACTGATGCTACTGCTGTTAAGAGCGTATCTACAGTTAAATTGGCTGTAGGTGGCAAAGCTAACATCTTTGATGTTAACAATGTTGCTCAAAAAGAAGAAATTACGGTCTCGAAGTAATTAATCCTCCCTATAAAGGATTAATATAGAATGGATACGCCTATTCCATTCAACCCTCTTGTGCATATGCATGAGAGGGTTTTTAAATTAGTTTCAAATATATATTATTACCTTGTATGAATTTCTTTAGAGCATTCATTCCAATCCGGGAGTGAATGCTCTTTTTTATTTGGAGAAAGGAGATAATGTGATGGATAGAAGAATCGGGTTCGTTAGTCGTATCAAGCAACTGTTTGGTAAAGTGATAGCCGTCGATGAGGTCGGGATGGAGTCCTATCTGTTCGAGCATTCAGAGATTGATTCGGCTATCGTTCCATCGGAACATCTTTCGTCACTTCCTGATCCTATACAGTTTGATACATTCGTGTATGTCGAGGAAGGCGGAAAGGAATGGATGGCTGGAATGGGCTATGATCCGATCACGTATCGGTTGGTCTATGAGGTATGGCTATGTGACGGAAGAACGATTGCTTACGAACTATATGACCAAACGAAGTCATGATAAGGATTGACTAGGAAGGACGACACCAAGTGTATGTAACAGATGCGATGCCGTTAAAAATACTAAAGGAGGAGATTAGAATGCGGAAATATCATCGGGTAGTGCTTGGAGGGAAGGATTATTATCGTCAATATGATGAGACGTTGGACTGTTACGAAGGGGAGTTGCTGACCGAAGAGGATGTCATCGAGCAAGTATTAGAAGATGTCGTACAAGACGTCATTCATGTCGATCGATCACGCGTCCAACGAAGTATCAAGAACATCATGGACGAAGATGACCGGCTGGTCATCCAGTCCTACGTCGAATATCTAGAACGAGTCGTAGAGCTTTTCGAGTGAGAAGGTCTTTTTTATTTGTCCTATTTTGGGACTCGGCATAGTGTGTTGTAGAAGTATTCTTTTCTATGACTCCTGACTGTTCATTAAGACTGCTGGGAGTAAAGGAAGGAAAGGAAGTATTGTATACCAACGGTTTCGGTAGCTATTCAGCAAAGGAGTAGAAGACAAAAGTAGAACTGCCGGGAATTTCGGGAGGAAGTCCAGTAGAACTGTAGGGAGATTTCCCGTTCCCCGATTTTGTTTTCACTGGATATAGAGATGTATCTCTGAGTAAAAAAACGGGGTTTCGGGGATTTTTGTATTCTCATCCCCCGAAACCCCGAAAATAATCGAGAGGGGATGGACCCATGACATCGGGAATGGCAAACGGGGAACGCGAATCCTTCCGACGATTCCTCTATGAACAAGGACGCCAACCGAGTACGATTGATAGCTATGTCGCAGAAGTCGAGAAGTTCAGTGGACGAGGTACGTTTTCTTCAAGAGAGGATATCTTGTCGCACAAACAATATCTGCTCGATCAAGGCAGGAAGGCAGCGACGATCAATAAGTTCCTCAATGCGATGACTGCCTACAATGACTTTCTGATGGCACAAGGGAAGTTGGATAGACGATGGATTTACTGGAGTGACCGGATCAAGGTAGCACAGGGAAGTCATCAGGTCGACGTATTGACGGAGGAAGAATTTCGTCGTGTACAACAAGTCCTACCTTCCCTATCTTATCGGAACCAGTCGCTGATTCATCTCTTACTCTATGCCGGACTTCGAGCAAGTGAGCTAGTAGAGCTACGCTTGTGGCAGATTGACTGGATAGGACGAAGCATCGAAGTCCATGGGAAGGGTGATAAGGTCCGTGAAGTCCCATTACGCGAAGATACGCTACGTTGTCTACGTTAGTATGTGGAGGAAGATAGAATGAAACATCGTCAGGCGGTAGAGAGTCCGTATATCTTCTTGAGTCAACGAGGGGAGCGATTGACGCGAGGTGGTCTATCGGATGTTCTGAGAGCACTCAATACCAATGTTGGTCGTCATCTCTATCCACACCTCTTTCGTCATACGTTCGCGACACGATTGACATAGAAGCATGCTGATATTACCTTCATTTATCTCGAGAAAAAAGACAAAGTGACTTATCGTAGATTAGAGCACGAGATAGAAAAATTGTTTCTGGTGATTTGGTTCAATAGTACTCAGTGTGCAGTACACAAGTCTATCGCTTCTAAACAAAAGGGAAATTGGATTGTGATAAAACAATTTGCTATATTAATAAAATTATTTAAGGAAGAAAAAAATGGAAATGGTATTCTGATTATATGAAATCATTGTTTTTTCAAATAAAAGTTCAATAAAGAAATGGAGTAAGAAAATCATGAACAAAGTTGTATTTTCCATCAGTCTCATCTTCTTTTGGTTGAAAGGTGAGATTGAAGTCGATTCTCGTTTCGTCAAGACGAACTTGACGAACACAATCCTTGGAATTATTCCTGCTGGTCGCGATCAGCAAAGCATTCCATTAAAAAACATTTCGGGTTCGATGTTATCGACTAAGTATCGTTTTAAACCGATGATTGTTGGATTGTTTGTGGCGTTTTTTGGATTTTCAGCGATTGCTAGTTCGTTTTTGACTGGTTTAATTGTGTTCGCTTTTGGTGTTTGCATCGTATTGAGTAGCGTTCAAACGACGTTACGAATCGAAAAGTCAGGTATGCCTTACGAAATCCAAGTACCGTTCTTCGAAAAATCAAAAATGCAGGTCTTAAACGGACTTATTCAGAATGCCTTGGCTGCTGATACGGACAAGACAGATTTGAATTTGTTCTTCGATCAGAAAAAACATCCGATATAAAAGACTGTAAAACGAAGTGAAAACAAAGTATTTGATTTGAACTTGATCTAAAAACTGCCCTATAAAAGTTGGATTTCCATCTCCAACTTTTATAGGGCAGTTCAAATTTGTACTTTTTATAGATAGTTTATACAACCTTTCGATATCTACTATAAATTGTAGTGAAGTGTTGTATGTAAAAGATAGGTTGAGCACCTGTAACTTTTTACAATGAGATTTCAGAGTATTCGATGTTCTAGCTGGAGAAATAGGTCATCGGATATTGTTAAACTCTGAATTGAATCAAGGTATCAAAGAAATGAATGAAGGTATCAAACTGTGTAAAGTTAGTTATTATCTCGGTTTTGTATAGAAATCTTTTTAGGTTGTGTAGCTATGATTTAAAGATTCTCTGAGATGAGTCCCTCACCAAATGAAACTAAAGTAATGACTTATGTAAAAAAAGAAGTGGCTTAAGACCTGAATCTAATTTAGAGGATTCAGGTCCATTAATTTTAATTGAAAGTTCATTGTCCAACTTTAAAATAGCGACCAAATCGTTGCTCGATAGGAACGCCTGCAATCGCTTGCGATACAGCATCAGCAAAAGGAATCAAGGCTTCTGCCCGACGTTGTTCGCGTTCTTCCTTATATGCAATGATTTCAGGTCCTGTGTTGGCTTCAAAAAATCGAAGGGCACATGTTTCGTCTAATGCAAAATCAAGAGCGAGCTCGGGTAAGGTGAAGGGATATAAAGCGTCGATGGCCTTCGCTAGTAAAAGACTTTGTTCAACGAGTGCGCGATGCATGAAGGCACCTTCAGGGTGTAACGATTGAAGAAACGCATCAGCTCGTTCTGTCTTATAGCCACTTAAGTTCGTGATGAACCGTCCTTTTTTTGCAACGTCCGCAATGGAAACGAGCATCGTCCATTGACCGGAGGCGTCTCGAACTAAGTGTGTGCGTAGATGGAAAGTTTCGCCACTTGCCGTGCGTGATATTACGGATGGCTGCAGGATGTAGTTGCCTTGTTCGACTAACGAGAGGATCCACGTTCGCAGTTGTTGATAGGTATATATATGACGCTGATCTTGAATGGTTACAGAATAGCCGACACCTGCCGCTTTGGTAATTTTGTATATTCCTGTTCCTTTAGAAGCATTGGTTGGTTTTAAGACGATGACATTGTGTTTCTTTAGCTGTGTTAGAAAGTGATCGAATCCTGTTAATCGTTCGGTTGGAATGAATAACGTTCCCCACGATCCCGCGTCTTCTAGTTTTTGTTGAAGCACATACTTATCATCAATCAGGTGAAAGAAATGAGGAATGACTTGCTGAAGACGTAGATCCTCTTCGGGATGCGCGGATTGTGAAGGAACAACACAGTTTTCATTTAAGAGTAAAGACGGAAACGGAATCGATTGGCGATGCCACTCCCCATCATATACTTCTGCTTGAATGACTTGAGCATCAAAATCAACATCTTCGATCGTGCAACTGGCCACCTGTTGTCCTAAATGCTGAGCATATTCAACGTAATAATGTAATCGTTCTTTTGGTAGAATCATGCGAGGTGATTTTACGTTGTTGAATAAAACAATCATGCGATTCAACTCCCTTGAAATATTTCATGTTATTACCATTATTGTATGTCATGTCAAAGTAGAATGGTTAGAAAAATTGAGTCGAAAATGATTACGTACTTGTCTCCAATCGCTTAATACGTACGTTTTTAATGCATTCCAATTAACAAATAAAAGGAAAGCGCTTTATCGACAAAATCATTTTAAGTGATTGTAAATATTTTCTTTTGTTTTAAAAAATGGAATTTTATTATCCTTGAATACGTTAAACTATGAATGAAAGTTAGACGAAAAAGGATGATAGGCATGAGAAAAATAATGATGGCTTTACTTGGGGGAATCATATCTTTTGGAGGGACATTACCTGTCGCAGCAGAAGTCAGCCTACCGTTAACCGGATCATTCGGATTATCGGGACAGTTTCAAATCGTTAAAGGACAAGAACGCGTTTGGGAGTGGTCTTCCTATCAACAACTTAGTCTGATTGACCTTCAAAGTGGAGAACGCATTCAGTCGCTCTCGGGTAGAGAATCATCGATTGAAGGATTCGATGTCTCGGACGATCAAACACGACGTGTCGTAATAAAACAGGGAGTGCTTCATGTCTACAATGCTTTTGGAACAAAGGTTCAAGAAGTGTCAGAGATTGTCGACAAGGAAGACAAGATTACCAAGTTCGTTGACGTCCAGTTCATTCCGAATACGCATACGATCGTTTTACTATCGAAGAATGGTGGGCACTGTCAACTTCTTTCGTATGATTTAGATACGGAGCAACTTCTTAGTAGTCGTGGAACCAGCCCGTACGGTCAATTGTTAACCGCACGCGATCATGTTGCTGTCGTCTATTCGTCTGCTGTATATCTCTATACCGCTGACTTGACGTATACAGGCGTCATCCATGCGAGAGAAGAAGATGGCATCGAGGCATTTGACATGAATGACGAGGGACTTCTCGTCATCGGAGAACAGGGAGTACCACAGCCTGACGTCTATGATTTAAATCGCGGTCTTGAAAAGACACAGACGAATGAGCAGTTTGTGATGGGAAGTGACGTTTCCTACAGTGACATCGCGATTGATGAATCAGGAACCTTCATTGCGGTTACCTCGTCCGGAAGTGATCGTCCCTTCTCGTTATTTGAACGAGAGACAGGACGGCGTATTCATACCTCGCTCGACCACAATCAAGAATTTTCTTATCAATCAGGTGTCGAACTCAGTAACGAAGCACATTCCATTATCGTTGAGGGATCTAACCAGACGAACATCTACAGTGGAAAAGCATTATTGACACGATCGATTGCGATTCAGATACCGAAAGCTCGTCAACGCATAGATCGAGGGTCTTCAGAAACATTAGCACTTGAAGTCACGCGAGCTGACGGAAAGACCGCTCTCGTCAAAGCAAATGTCACCTGGGAGACAGATCATCCAGAAGCAGCCTTTATTCAATCGGGGAAACTGTACGGTGAAGCAGAAGGAGACTATACCTTAACCGCGACCTATGAGGGATTCACGGCGACTGTCACTGGTAAAGTCGTACTGCCAAAGCTGTCGTCGCTAAAAGATACACCGTGGTTAGAGCGTCACCGCCAATCACTGCTCGATCACCAATCGTTTGAAGGCTTACCGGTCCTGTCCTCGTCCTATTCGAAACTTAAAGGAACAAAGGGGAAGATGTTTCTTTCGAAAGAGAAGGTGAATATGAACGGGAAATGGAAAGGAAGTGTCCTTGCTTCACGATATCCACGTCCCATAGAACATCAGCTGAATCAAATCGAGTTACTGACGATGCTCCCAGCACTCGAACAGCGCTCGATTTCAAAAAAGGAGATTCAGGCCGTCTTTGGTAAACCAGTGACCTCAACAACGTACGCTCCTTCCATTTCGCATCAGTTTTCAAAGTCCGATAAGACATTCGCGAAATACACCATCAAACGTGTCGATCGCTATCGCTTGAACGATCTCTCCGTAGAAACCTATTTTGATAAAAAGGATACGGTACGATTCATCACAGTGAGTAAGCAATCCTCTAAAAAAGGGAACAAAAAGATTTCATCATGAGACTTTCCGATTCTTGAATCAAATACATGAAGCAGGTGGCGTAGACATACGTCACCTGCTATTTTATTTCCAAAAAGAAGTATTCATTTTTTGAATTGAAGGACGGGAATCTTGCAGAAGAATATACGATTGTCGCGAGCCCTTCTAACTCACGAAATGTATTAGTACCGGTGGATCATGCAGATTACAAAGTTGAGGCAGCATCATACTGCTGGACGAAGAGTGACGCAAAGCGATTTCTAGGATTCTATCTTGAAAAAAGCAATATGTAAAAATTACGATGCCGGGGTTTTTACTTTTTTCTATGTCCGATTCAAAATCTTATGGATTTCATGTGTCCACCACACCTTATGGTGATGAACCAAATATTATCTTTTATTTTAAAAAATGGAATTTTATCATTCTTTGATTACGGTAAACTATGGATGGAACGTTAAACAGGAAGAGGATGATGAAATTATGAAGAAAACGATGATAGCTTTACTTGGCGGTATTGCAATTTTGGGTGGGACATCTCCTGTCTCAGCAGAGGTCGATACACCCATGACGACTTCGTTTGAGTTATACGGACAGTTTAACATCATCAAAGGACAAGAACTCGTATGGGGATGGTCTTCTTATCAAAAACCAGAGCTGATTGATCTTTCTAATGGCGAACGTATTCAGTCGCTCCCTAATGTTGACTCGTCGATGGACGGATTTGATGCGTCCGATGATCAAAGTCTACGTGTTGCAGTATCAGAAGGAACCATTCATGTCTATGACGCCTTTGGATCGAAAATCAAAGAAATACCGACGATTCTCAACAAGGAAGAAGAAGTTTCTGACTTCATTGAGGTTCAGTTCATTCCGGATACGCATACGGTCATTTTACTAGCCGAAAATAACGGAGATGGTAAGATGCTATCGTTTGACCTAGATTCGGAGAAACTCTTAAACATCCGAGGAACAAGTCAATTCGGTCAAATTTTGACGGCACGCGATCATGTAGCCATCATTTCCTCGTCGGATGCTAATGTCTACACATCCGATCTCTCCTATAAAGGCGTCATTCATGGAAGAGAAGAGGAAAGTATCGAAGCGTTTGATATGAATGATGATGGATTACTTATCATAGGAGAAAATAACACACCACAGCTTGATGTCTACGATTTGAATCGAGGGTTCAGAAAGATTCAAACGAGTGGACAGTTCGTAACAGGGAAGAACATTTCTTACAATGATCTCTCAATCGATGAGTCGGGCAAATTCATTGCGGTGACTTCTTATGGAAACGACCGAGCGTTCTCGTTATTTGAACGGGAGACGGGGCGGCGTATTCATACGTCCCTCGACTATGATCAAAATCTTGCATACCAATCAAGAGTTGAACTTAGTAACGAAGCGCGCTCAATCGTCGTCGAAGGGTACAGCAGCACGAATGTCTATAGTGGGAAAGAGCTATACAAACGACCAGTCGCTGTCCAAATACCAGCAGCTCATCAAAGTGTGGACAGTGGTTCTTCTGAAACGTTAGCACTTGAAGTCACACGAGCTGATGGAAAAACGGTTCTCGTCAAATCTGGTGTCAGCTGGGCGACGGACAATCCAACGAAAGCCTATATTAAATCGGGAAAGCTGTATGGCAAAACACAAGGATTATACACCTTAAAAGCGACGTATGAAGGCTTTACGACGACAGTAATCGGTAAAGTAATGCCGCCACCAAAGTTATCGTCGCTAAAAGATGTTCCGTGGTTGGAGCGTCACCGACAGTCGCTCCTCGATAAACAGTCGTTCGAAGGACTACCGGTCCTCGCATCATCGTACTCGAAACTAAAAGGAACGAAAGGGAGCATGTTCATTCCGGAAACGGATGCGAACACGAACGGAAAATGGAAAGGGAGCGTTCTCGCTTCACGGTATGTGCGCTACGGAGAGAGTCAGCCCAACCGAATTGAGTTGCTGACGATGCTTCCAGCACTTGAAAAACGCTCGATTTCCAAAGCGGAGATTAAATCTGCCTT